>NZ_JBWJVM010000030.1:0-92225 GCF_056428985.1 Streptomyces sp. CA189
GCTCGGTGAGGTTCGCACCCCCGAGCTACCAAGAGGCCCCGCCTTCATGTCCGCACCACCGCAAGATCACCCGACCAGGAACCTTGTTCGACCTGCACGTTCCATGATCGGTACGACAACGGCTTCTGAGTGCTCCCCGCTGTCATACGCCTTCACGGCTCTCGCGTCGGCGAAGCGGGCGGGATCGTCTCCGACCTCGGCCCGGAAGGTAGGACAAGCTCAGAAGAGTTCATAGCGTTGTGGGTCATCGGGGAGCGTGAAGTGGAAGCCCTCTTCGGCGAAGGTCATTACCGTGATGACCACCGCGATGGTCAACAGCAGCCACAGCACGAGTCGTGACGCGAGGCCGACGGTGACGTCTCGGGGCATCAGCTTCGGCGCGAAGACGAAGCTGAGCGCGCAGAACACGATGACCACGAGGAAGGTCACCAGTGCCCAGGTGTACATGTGCAGGCCGAGCACGGCGGGTCCGTAGCCATTGGGGTCGGTCAGGTGCAGCATGACCTGGCGAGTGGCCACGAGCAGCCCGGCGACCGAGGCGATGGCGGCAAGTCCGTAGCCGGTCATGTAGTCGACCGGGGTGATCTCGCCCGAGCGGGAGCGGACGATGACGTAGGCAGGTCCGGCGGCGGTCAGCAGCATGGCCATGCGCTGGACCACGCACAGCGGGCAGGGCATGTCTCCGTTGATCGTCTGGAATCCCAGGCTTGTCAGCAGGATCGCGCAGTAGGCGAGCACGAACAGGTGGGCGAAGAGGAACCCGATCCGGTTGGTGGTCATCACACCTCGGCCCATCAGTAGTGGTAGCCGAGCGGGTCGGTGGCGTGGTGATTGAACATGAGCAGGGCGGCCGTCGTCGAGGCGATGAGCAGGCCGATCACCCAAGGTCTGCCCTTGTCCCGGATGACCGCGATCAGAGCGGCCACGATGAGCACGAAGATCAGTGTGTCCATGGGATGAGGATGGAGGGAATCCGGCCCGGCCACCCGTCAAGGAGGGCCAAGCGGGGGAGTCCTACGTCAGGGAGCTCGGCGACGCGTGCCGTCAGGTTGGCACCGCGCCGCCGACGCGTGCGAGATTTCCGATTAAAGGCGGTGTTATGCGGTTTAATGTGGATTCACGAAAAGACGCTGTCAGGAGGCCTGGGTGCAGGATGCCGCGACGGAGCCGGGTGCGCTGCTGCTGAAGTCCGGGAGGTTCTTCCGCCGATGTGAGACGGCGCCCGATCTGCACAGCGTGCGGCTGACCGGGGGGCGGGAGGGAGATGTCCTCTACCGGGACCGCTGGAGTCACGACAGGGTCGTGAACTCCACACATGGCGTCAACTGCACTGGTTCGTGCCGGTGGAAGGTGTATGTCAAGGACGGGATCATCACCTGGGAGACGCAGGCGATCGACTACCCCTCCGTGGGGCCCGACCGGCCGGAGTACGAGCCGCGCGGGTGCCCGTGCGGGGCGGCCTTCTCCTGGTACACGTAGTTCACCCACCCGGGTGTGATCGCCGCGTCCGCCGTGGCGGCGGGTGCCCGGTCGTACACGGCGATCGGCCAGTGGGCCCGCAGTGCTCCGCAGCGGACACCGGCAAGGCTCGGCGCGCGCCTGCTGACCTCACTGAACGTGCGGATCGCGCCGAGCAGGTCGACGATCTGACGGATCGTTTCCGCTGTCTGCCCGGGCGGTCTGGCCGATCTGACCGGCAGTGATCCGACCGGCGTGGAGTCAGTGGCCGCGGAGGGCAAGAGCGCCCGCGGTTCCCGCGACGGCGATACGCCGGCCGCGCGCCTGCTCGCCGCGATGACCATCAACGGCCAGACCATCACCCAGTTGCGGGTGCCGGACAGGACCAATGAAATCGCCTGCTTCGCCGCCCTGTTGGAACCCTTCGACCTGACCGGGGTCGTGGTGACGGCCGACCCTTTACATACCCAACGTGACCATATTGTCTTCCTCATCGAGGCCAAGAAGGCGCACTACGCGTTCACCGTGAAATGGCCACCCTGCGGAACCTTGCGATCAACAAGCTCCGCCACCACGGCCACGCCAGCATCGTCGCCGGCCTCCGCGAGATGTCATATGAGCCCTTCACCTGCCCCCTCGACCTCCTCGGCGTGGCCCTGTGACCAGCAACGACACCAAGATCAAACGATTTTGGAACAGCCCTGCCTCGTGGGCCATGCCGGTCAGCACCGGGTCGGCGAGGACCCCGAGGTTCCGTGAGCGCTGGGCGTCCCCGATCGGCGGTGCCGGCGCGGCGACGAGGGGATCGGCCGTGGAGTGGATCCCGCCATGCGCCGACCCGGCCTCGACTCATCCGCCAGCCCCGTCATCCGCTGGGTCCCGCGGCAGCAACGGCCCGGCAAGATACTCACGAGGCGACCTGGTCCGCGCCGGGCGGCAGCGGGGATGACGGGCAATTTCGGGCAGGAACCGGCGGGCCACGGCGTGCAGTTGCCTCACATGCCCGTGCGTGAAGGAGTGCAGAAACGACCCCAGCGTGGACGAGGCCCGCACTCCGGAGAACAGGCGGCCCATCGCGCCATGCCGCAGCCGGTCACATGTCATCGATGCTGTCGGCACCCGCGACCATGCCCCCACCAGCGACATCACCTTCGCCGTTGGGAAGGCTCCGGTGCCGTCCTTCGAGGCCGGCAGACGGATGTGCTCCCCCACCAACATGGGCAGACCGCACCGCTCGGCCAGCCGTACCACCGGCTCCAGTCCGCCGTACGCGATCAGGTTCGGGTCGTCGAACGCGGAGGAGACCGCCGCTGCGGCATGGGAAGAGTGCATCTCGGAAGTGCCTTGCTGATCGTGCCTGACCTGGTCCTAGAGAAACCACATCATTACAGGTCACAAGGCACTTCTCCTTTCCCGGAGAAACTATCCACAGGCATCAAGCCGGTGGATCCGGGCTCAGGACGTCCCGTTGCGTCATTCAGCAGGGCTTGACCCGCAGCTCGGGGCTCAAACGCGACGGTGTTGAGGTTCCGGTCTGAAGGCCATCTGACTCGCTCCTGTTGGTCCAGCCGAGTGACATAGCAGGCTCTTGAGGGACTTCACGCCTAGCGTGGTGCTGTGTCCGAGCCCTCAGATGTCATCGACGCCGCGCCGACCCCACCGGCGCCCGAGACCCCGCCGCCGGCCGGGCGGTCCGTCACCGCACGGGCCACCCTGGCCGGCACCGTCGTCTCGCTCCTGCTCATCATCGCGATCGTGCTCGGCAGCCGACTGCTGCGGGACTTCGACTCGGCCCTGCTGCCGTACGCCGTCGCCACCGTCTTCCTGGCCTTCGGCGTGGCCTACCGGTACACCGTGTGGGTCTCGGCCCCCGGCGCGCGGCGCCTCTTCAGAAAGGGCATCGGCAGCTTCTGGTCGGTGGACAACTTCCGCAAGGCGCCCACCGCCCTGCCGAAGATGATCGCCACCTACCTGGGCTTCCAGAAGTTCCTCGGCGCCCGCTCGCGCCCCCGCTGGATCGCCCACCAGCTGATGTTCTGGGGCTGCCTCCTCGCGGCGGCGATCACCTTCCCGCTGACCTGGGGCTGGTTCACCTTCACCTCGGACAGCGGCGCGGGCCCCGGCTACGACATGCGGGTCTGGGGCATCAAGGTCCTCGGCTTCGACGCGCTCAGCGTCCTGGGCTGGCTGATGTTCCACGGCCTGGACATCGCCGCCGTCCTCGTCATTCCCGGCGCCTCGTACTTCCTGTACCGGCGGATGAAGGACCGCGGGGCCATGACCGGCCAGCGCTTCGCCTACGACCTGCTGCCGCTGATCTGCCTGATCGTCATCTCCGTGACCGGCCTGCTGCTGACCTTCTCCTCGATCTTCCTGCACGGCGGCGGATACGAGTTCCTCGCGATCCTGCACATGGTGTCGGTGGTGTTCACCCTCATCTACATCCCGTTCGGGAAGTTCTTTCACATCGTCCAGCGCCCGGCGGCCGTCGGCATGCAGCTCTTCAAGTACACGGCCCGCCAGGACGAGCAGGTCTTCCTCTGCAAGCGCTGCGAGGAGCCCATCGACACCACCCCGTACGTGGAGAACCTGCGCGGCACCATGCAGGACCTCAATCTCGACTTCGACGCCTTCGTCGAATACTGCCCGCGCTGCAAGCGGGTCCTGCGCGGCAATGCCTACCTGACCCAAGTCAAGAAGGGCTTCAATTGAAACCTCCCCCTCCCGAAGGACGGGGATTCCTGGCTCATGCTGCCTGGTGGGCCGACGGCCCGTCAGGTCTGCCACGATCAATGCCAGCCGGGTTGAGACCAGCTCGGGTATCGGCAATGCGAAAGGGGATGTGCGTGCTTGGTTCTCGCGGCGCACTGTCCGTAGTCGATGATGGCCGGTTCTGTGACGGACGTCTCCGACCTGAAAGCCCTCCAGTCCTCGGGAGGGCCGGGTGACCGCGACGGACCCCCTCAAGGCCGCGTCCCGGCCCGTAGCCGTATCCATCGACCCGTCCATCGCCCCGCCCGGCACCCGCAACTTCCGCGACGCCGGAGGCATTCCCGCCGACCAGTGGCACGCCGACCAGAACGGCGAGACCCTGGTCCCGACCCACTGCTGCTTCTGCGGGGTGCAGTGCGGGATGTACCTGCGCGTGGACAAGGGCGGCAAGGTCTTCGGAGTGGAACCCCGCAACCACGACATCAACCGGATGCGGTTGTGCCCCAAGGGCATCAACGCCTACCAGCAGGTCAACCACCCCGACCGGCTGACCGCCCCGCTGATGCGCCGCTCGCGCGACGAGGAGTTCAAGGAGTGCTCCTGGGACGAGGCCCTGGACTTCACCGTCTCCGAGATCCGGCGCATCCAGGAGGCCCACGGCAACGACGCCTTCGGGCTGCTCGGCGGAGCCAGCCTGTTCTCCGAGAAGACCTACCTGGTCGGCAAGTTCGGCAGGGTCGCACTCAAGACGCGGCACGTCGACTACAACGGCCGCCTGTGCATGGTCAGCGCCGCGGGTGCGAACAAGCTCGCCTTCGGCATCGACCGGGCCGGAAACCCCTTCTCCGACATCCTCCTCACCGACTGCCTGCTGATCGCCGGGTCGAACGTGGGGGAGTGTTTCCCCGTGATGACCCAGTACATCTGGGGCGCCCGCGACCGCGGGGCGGCGCTGATCGTGATCGATCCGCGCGAGACGGCCGTCGCCCGCACCGCCGACGTCCATGTCGCCCTCAAGCCGGGCACCGACTCGGCCTTCTTCAACGCCGTGCTCTACGTGATCATTGACGAGGGTCTGACCGACGAGGCCTACATCGCCGCGCACACCACCGGCTGGGACGAGGTCAGGGAGGCCGTCCAGGAGTACCCGCCCTCCCGGTCCGCGGAGATCTGCGGCGTCCCCGCCTCACAGATCGTCCAGGTCGCCCGGATGTTCGGCGGCGCGGACAAGGCCATGGCCTTCCACGCGCGCGGGGTGGAGCACCACTCGCAGGGAGTCGAGAACTGCCTGTCCATCATCAGCCTGTGCGTGGCCACCGGGAACCTGGGCAAGCCGGGAGCCGGTTACGGCACCATCACCGGTCAGGGCAATGGTCAGGGCGGCCGTGAGCACGGCCAGAAGTCCGACCTCCTGCCCGGGGGCCGCTCGATCACCAATCCGGAGCACCGCAAGCAGATCTGCCAGATCTGGGGCATCGAGGAGTCGGAACTCCCCGGCGCCGGCACCTCCATGATGGAGATGGTCTGGCAGATGCAGCGGAGCGAGATCCGGGGCCTGATCGGCATCTGCAACAACCCCTTCGTGTCGCTCCCCAACTACAAGACGGTCAAGGAGGGCTACGACGCACTTGAGTTCCACGCGCAGTTCGACTTCTTCCTCTCCGAGACCGCGGACAACGCGCACGTGGTCTTCCCCGTCACCGTCTGGGCCGAGGACGAGGGCGTCATGGCCAACACGGAGGCCCGGGTCGTCAAGCACAACAAGGCCCAGGAGCCGCCCGCCGGGGTCCGCACCGACACGTGGGTGATGTGCGAACTCGCCCGCCGGCTCGGCGTCGGCGACAAGTTCGACTTCCCCGGCTCTCGGGAGGTGTTCGAGGAGCTGCGCGTCGCCTCGGCCGGCACGGTCAACGACTACTACGGCATCACCTACGAACGTCTGGAGGAGACCGGCGGGATCATGTGGCCCTGTCCCTCCACCGACCACCCGGGTACGCCCCGGCTGTTCGAGGGCGGCAAGACCTTCCACCCCGACGGGAAGGTCCACATGCAGGTGGTCGAGTGGCACGCGCCGATGGACCCCTACACCGAGGAGTTCCCCCTCTCCCTCACCACCGGCCGCACCGTCGCGCACTTCCTCTCCGGCAACCAGACCCGCCGCCTCGGCGCCCTCGTCGAGCAGACCCCACGCCCCTGGGTGGAGGTCCACCCCTCGCACGGCTTCCGCAACGGCGAACCGGTACGCGTGGTCACCCGGCGCGGGAGCGAGGTGTTCCCGGCCCTGGTCACCGAGGCGATCCGCCCCGACACCGTCTTCATCCCGTACCACTGGCCCGTCCCGACGTCCGCGAACGCCCTGACCATCGACGCCCTCGACCCCCGCTCGAAGATCCCCGAGTACAAGGTCTGCGCCGCCCGGATCGAGGCCGCCGAGCGGGTCGACGAGGTGCCCGCCCCGCCCACCCCGCCGGGCCGTGAGGCCTATCCGGAGACCCAGGTCTCCCGCACCGACCCCCTGCCCCCCACGGCCCCCCAGGGCCGTGGCACGGCGGAGAGGAGCTGACCCGCCATGATGGGCCGCACGATCTTCATCGACCCGGGTCGCTGCATCGGCTGCCAGGCCTGCGTATCGGCTTGCCGCGAGTGCGATTCGCACCGCGGCAAATCGATGATCCACCTGGACTACACCGAACCCGGCGTGTCCGTCGCCTCCCTCCCCAGCGTCTGCATGCACTGCGAGGACCCGGTCGCGCCCTGCGCCGAGGTCTGTCCCGCCGACGCGATCCTGCTGACCGCCGACGGGGTGGTCCAGCAGGCCGACACCACCCGCTGCATCGGCTGCTCCAACTGCGTCAACGCCTGCCCCTTCGGCATCCCGAAGATCGACCTCCAGGCGAAGCTGCAGATGAAGTGCAACCTCTGCTACGACCGCACCGCCTACGGCCTCGCCCCCATGTGCGCGACCGTCTGCCCGACCGGCGCCCTCTTCTACGGAACCCTCGAAGAGCTCCAGGCGGAGCGCCCCGGGGTCCAGGTGGCCGACTCCTTCGTCTTCGGCGACGTCGTCGTCCAGACCGGCGTGGCCATGGTCGTCCCCGCCGACAAGGTCCAGTGGCCCGTCCCCGGCGGCCTGCCCGTCGTCGAGATCAACGGAAGGGACGTCCGGTGAGCGTCACCGATCATCCCGCCCCAACCTCCGACGGAGAACCGGCCTCCGGCGCGGCCCAGGAACAACTCCTGGACCGGATCAGCGCCGACTCCCTCACCACCCGCCGCGACTACCTGCGGATCGTCACCACCGTCTCCGGAGGCCTGGCCATCGGCGGTGTCGGCGTGGCCGCCGGCATCCTGCACCGGCACGGAGACAACGAGAACCTCCCCGAGGCTAAGAAGGTCGCCGACCAGCTGGCGCCCGGCCAGTCCGTGGCCTTCCGCTTCCCCGGCGAGGAGGACCGGGCCCTGGCCGTGCGGCTCGCGGACGGCTCCCTCGTGGGCTACTCCGCCGTCTGCACCCACCTGGCCTGCGGCGTGCTGTGGCGCGAGAACCGAGGCCCGGACGGAGAGCTGTACTGCCCCTGCCACGAAGGCGTCTTCGACCCCCGCACCGGCGAGGTCACCGCAGGCCCGCCACCCCGCCCCCTGCCCAGGATCTTCCTGACCGAGCAGGGCGACAGCAGCGTCTGGGCCATCGCCACCGCCCGGTCCGGAGAGCCAGCCAAGGACGCCCTGTGTCGGCAGTCCACCAAGTCCCGCCCCGACATGGTCCAGCGCCTGGGCTGCCCCGGCGCGAACCACGCCACCGAGAGCAGGCGGACGTGAGCGACGCACAGCCGCCTCCGCGGCCCGACTACCACCCCGGCAGCGCCCACCCCCGGCTCAACCGACCAGTCCGCGAACGTTATCCCCAGCTCCGCCCGACGAGCGGGTACGGGGACCCCCGGATCCGGCACACGGGCCCCGGACCGGGCGCCGGCACCGAGCAGGAGCCCGAGCGCTCCTCACGGCTCAACGCGCGCCTCGTCCTGGCCCTCACGGTCGTGATCGGCCAGCTCTGGGCGCTCACCGTGACCGTCAACGAGTGGATGAAGGGAAACACCGGCACGGCGTGGTGGGGAGCGGGATTCCTGGTCCTGTCCTTCCTCGTAGTGATCGGACTGTGGCTCCTCGACCCGAAGGACCGATGACCATGCCTCCATCCTCTTCTCATGCGGAGACCTACCGGCCCGGCGCCGCCATCGCCGACTGGCGGCCCGAGGACGAGGGCTTCTGGCAGTCCACCGGCCGCAAGGTCGCCCAGCGCAACCTCTGGGTCTCGATCCCGGCACTGATGCTCGGCTTCGTGGTCTGGCAGGTCTGGTCGGTGACCGTGGTCAAGCTGAACGACGTCGGCTTCGGCTTCTCGAAGTCCCAGCTGTTCTGGCTGACCGCCATCCCCGGCATCACCGGCGGCACCTTCCGGATCCTCTACACCTTCATCGGGCCGATGTTCGGCGAGCGGAAGTTCACCGCCTTCAGCACGATCATCCTGATCGCGCCGATGCTGTGGCTGGGCTTCGCGCTCCAGGACACCGGCACGCCCTACTGGGAACTGGCGCTGATCGCGGCCGTGTGCGGCATCGGCGGCGCGAACTTCGCCTCCTCGATGGCGAACATCGGCTTCTTCTTCCCCAAGCGGGAAAAGGGCAGCGCCAACGGCCTCAACGGCGGCCTCGGCAACCTCGGCGTGAGCGTGGTCCAGCTGATCGCCCCGCTGGTGGTCACCGCCGCCGTCCTGGGTGCCCCGGCGGGCGGCCCGCAGCACGACGCGAAGAAGAACACCGACATCTGGCTGCAGAACGGCGCCTTCCTCTGGGTGCCGCTCCTGGTCATCATGGCGCTGGCCGCCTGGTTCCTGATGAACGACCTGAAGGTGGCCGCGGCCCCCTTCAGCCAGCAGAAGATCATCTTCAAGCGCAAGCACAACTGGCTGATGACCTGGCTGTACGTCGGCACCTTCGGGTCCTTCATCGGCTTCGCGGCCGGACTGCCGCTGCTGATCAAGAACAACTTCGAGGCCCAGGGCTACCAGGCCACCACCTACGCCTGGATCGGCCCGTTCATCGGGGCGCTCACGCGCTGGGGCGGCGGCTGGCTCTCGGACAAGATCGGCGGAGCCAGGGTCACCCTGCTGTCGTTCGTCGGGATGGCCGCGGCCCTGGTCGCGGTGATCTTCGCACTGCCCCACGCGGGAGACCAGGGCAACTTCTGGCCCTTCTTCATCGGCTTCCTCGTGGCCTTCGCCTTCTCCGGCCTCGGCAACGGATCGACCTTCCGGCAGATCCCGGTGATCTTCCGCGACCAGCACATGCGGGAAGCCGAGGGCAGGGGCGCGGACGCGCAGGCCGCCGCCCTGAAGCAGTCGGAGATGGAATCGGGCGCCGTCACCGGCTTCTCCTCCGCCATCGCCGCCTACGGCTTCTTCTTCATCCCCGCCATGTTCGCCATCCTCCACGTCACCACATCGCTATGGATCTTCATCGGCTTCTACGCCACCTGCCTGGCCGTGTGCTGGTGGTTCTACGCCCGCAAGGGCGCCGAAGCCCCCAGCTGAGCCAGGGTTACGAACCGGCATCGGAGTGATGTACCAGCCCGCCCGGTGCCGGCAGGCAGCCTTCTCGGCCGCTCTACGACGTCCCCATGTCCAGGGCGTCCAGGATGAGCTGGGGCCCCTTCGACATCGACGCAGGGCCAACCCACGATGCGGCCAGAGGTGGTGTCCGCGACGAACGCGACGTAGAGGGTGGCGGCCAGGGCGGCCACGTGGGTGAAGTCGGCCACCCAGGTCCGGTTTGGCGCCGGGGCGATGAAGTCACGGTCGAGGTGGTCCGGCGCCCGCGCGGCGGCGGGGTCGGGCATGGTGGTGATGACCTTCTTGCCGCAAACCGCGCCGGCGATGCCGGTCTCGCGCATGAGGCGCTCGACGGTGCAGCGGGCCACGTCATGGCCCTGCCGGTTCAGCGCCCGCCATATCTTTCGGGCCCCGTAGACGCGGTAGTTGTCCGTGAATACCTGGTGGATCAGGAGCTTGAGTTCCTCGTCCTGCACGGTCCGCGCGGATGGTTCGGCGAGCCGTTTGTGGTGGGCGTAGTAGGTGGTGGGGGCGATCTTGCAGTCGTGCTCAGTCAGAACACGGCAGATCGGCGCGACGCCGCCGAGGCGGTCCCGGTGCTCGTCGATGAACGCTACGGGCGAAGATGTGGCCGGTCGAGCTCGTCCTTGAAGAAACTCGCCGCCGCCTTCAAGATGTCGTTCGCCGCTTCAGCTTGGCGATCTCTTTCTTCATAGCTTTGACCTGCGCGGACTCCTCGCTGGTCACGCCGGGGCGGGTACTGGAGTCGATCTGGTCCTGGCGGACCCACTTGCGCAGCGTCTCGGTCGAGCCGATGCCGAGCTTCTCGGGCATGGCTTTTGTCGCGGCCGACTCGTTCGGGTAGTCGCTGCGGACTTCGGCGACCATGCGGACCGCTCTTTTGCGCAGCTCAAGAGGATAGGAGGAAAGGCGAGCCATGACCCGATCCCTTCATGGAATCGAGTCGCCACCGCAACCGGCACGGTTCACTGATGATCGGCCCGGACTGTCCCGAGGGGTGCGCACTTGAACGGCCGTGTGCGGTGCTCAGGGGCGGGAGCCGTTAAGGACGAGGTCGACCAGGTGAGGGGCGAGGGTTGTTGCGAGTGGTTCGCCGGTGAGGAGGACCCTGGCGAGGAGGGGGCCGGTGATGGCTTCCACGAGGAGGTGTGGGTCGGTGTCGGCGGCCAGTTCGCCGCGGTCGATGCCGCGCTGGACGAGCGTTTCGGCACGCTCGAGGCGGGCCTGCCAGTATGCGCGCCGTCCTTCTTCCAGGGCGCCTTCCTCGCGGACGGTTCCGAGGAGGAGCAGCGTGGTGCCGGCGGGTGTGGCGAGGAACCGGGTCAGTGCCGTGAACAGCTCGCAAAGGTCCTCGCGGACGGCGCCGGTGTCGGGTGTGGGCAGGGCTTGCTCGGTGTGCGTGGCGAGGGCGTCGAAGATGAGGTTCTCGCGGGTCTTCCAGCGTCTGTATACGGAGGTCTCGTGGACGCCTGCGGCGCGGGCGGCGGAGGCGACGGTCGTGGCGGCCAGCCCTTGAGAGGTGAGCAGGTCGACCGTGGCGGCCAGTACGGCCTGCCGCATCCGTTCCCCACGCCGCCTCAGCGGTAGCGCTTCACGCCCGCCCCTGTCCTCGTCGCTCGTCATACGACCACAGTATCGCAAGGCTCCTTGCGATACGCGACAGGGCGGCGTATGGTGGAAAGCAGGTTGACTTGCGTTAGTCCGCAGATCAGCCCCTGGCGAGGGCCCGCAGGGCCCCGCCTCGCAGCCCGCCAAGGCCTCGCCTCACCGGTCCGCCTCGGGGCCGGCCGTGCCGCAGATCGGAATGGATCAGCCCATAATGGAACTCATGCGTGCCGTGCGCCTGCACGTCCCCTCCCGCACTCTGACCGTCGACGAGGTCCCGGTTCCCTCGCCCGGTTCCGGGCAGGTGCTGGTCAAAGTGGAGGCCGCGGGCGTGTGCCTGTCCGACGTGCATCTCATCGACGGCACCCTCACACCCGTTCACCTGCCGGGTGACACCGTCACCCTGGGACACGAGGTCGCCGGCGCCATCGCCGAGTGCGGACCGGACGTCACGGGCTGGAGGGCGGGGCAGCGGGTCGTCCTGCAGGCAGGCGAGGTGCGCGACGGCCGGGTCCTGACGCGTGGCGTCGACTACGACGGCGGATGGGCCGGGTACGCACTCGCCGCCGTCGAGACCCTCGTCGCCCTGCCCGACTCGATCCCCTTCGAGCACGGCGCGATCATCCCGGACGCCGTCTCCACCCCCTGGGGAGCCATCACCACGACCGCGGACATACGCCCCGCCCAAGCGGTCGGAGTGTGGGGCATCGGAGGTCTCGGCGTCCACGCCGTCCAGCTGCTGCGCGCCATCGGCGCCTACCCGATCGTCGCCGTGGACCCCGCCCCGGCCGCCCGCCGCCGCGCACTCGACTTCGGCGCTGACCTGGCCCTGGACCCGGCCGACCCGAGCCTGCGCGAGCGGGTGTTGGCCGCCACCGACGGCCGAGCGCTGGAGGCCGCATTCGACTTCGCCGGAGTCGCGGCAGCACGCGACCAGGCCCTGACCGTCCTCGGCCCGAAGGGACGTCTGGTCCTGGTCGGCCTGACCGACCAGCCACTGACCGTCACCAACGGCACTCTCTTCAGCTACCTCCAGCACCAGATCCTCGGCCACTACGGATCCGCGCGGGACGCCGTGGAACAGCTGATAGCCCTGGCCGAAGGCGGCCGACTGGACTTCTCCCACTCCATCACCGACGTACTCCCGCTCGCTGACGCAGCCAAGGCCGTCGAGCGCATGCGCACCAAGGAAGGCGATCCCATCCGCCTCATCCTGCACCCCTGACCCCCATTCCCCAGCCGCCGCGTCGCCCCAGTCGAGATGGCGCACCCGGCGGCCACCGCTCCGGCGCGGCCCCCAGAACCCGACAGCCCCGTGGCGGGCCCAGCGCCCTCCGAGCCCCGCCCCTCCGATTCACCAGGGCAAGCGTGGCTACGCAGCACCCCCAGTGCGCTCCAGGACCCGGTACACCGTCGCCCGGACACGGAGAACAGCTCGGCCAGGTCCGTGATGGTGTGCTCGCCGCTGCGGTACTCCTTGACGAGGTGGGCCTGCTGCCGGCCGACAGCTTAGGCTGCGGCCGGATCGTAGAGCGCGCCGCCCAGCGAAAGCTTGACGCCGCGGGCGGTGAGCGAGTCGCCGATATCACGGGCGTCGGGCACCGAGCGGGCCAGGCGGTCCAGCTTCGGGACGACGAGGGTGTCCCCGGCCCGGACCGCGGCGAGCGCATGGTCGAGGCCGGGGCGGTCACGGTTGGTGCCGGTGAGCCCGTGGTCGAGGTAGATGCGCTCCTCGGCGACGCTGTGGCCGGTGCTCACCGGGCGTCCGTTCCGTCGTGCGTGGGGCGGGCGAGGGAGGGCACGTCATCGGGGAGCCCGCTGCCGACCGCGGCGCCCGGCCTGCCACGGCGAAAGTGCCCGCAGGTCAGGGTGATCGCGCAGCCGAGCACCGCCCAGGAGGCCAGGACCAGCAGCGGTCCGGTGATGTCGTTGCCCTTGAAGTACGCGATCGAGCGCGCGGTGTAGGTGCCCGCGCCCGGCGGCAGCCACGGGCCGATGGCCTGCCAGAACGGCGGCAGCAGTGGGTACGGGTAGGCGCCGCCCGCGCTGGGGTTGCCGAGCACCACCACCAGCAGGATCGTCAGGCCGATGCCGAGCACGCCCGCGAGGCCCTGGAAGGCCAGGGTGATCGCGCCGACGGCGAAGACGACGAGGGTGCCGAGCCCCCAAAGGCCCAGGATGCTGCCGGGCAGCGCGCCCAGGACCGGGTCAACGATGACCGCGCCGAGCAGCCCGGCCGCGACGGCATACACCAGCAGCGTGCCGAGCCGGATGATCGCACGGTGGATGTTCGCGGGGCGGGCGCCGGCGCTGATCGCGAGGATCGCGGCGCACAGGTAGCCGCCTACGCACCAGCCCACGACCAGGTAGAAAGAGCTCAGGCCGCGCCCGTCGCCGGCGGCGGCCGGGGCCACGTCCACGACGCTGACGGTGCGGCCCTGGGTCTTCTCCACGAGGCCGACGACCTCCTCGAGGGCCTGGGACAGCGAAGCCCCGGCGCCGCTCGCGACCAGCAGTTTGTCGGTCGTGCCGGCCGGGTCGATGATTAGCGCGCCGTCCACGTCCCGGTTCTGGATCTGCCGGAGCGCCGTCGCCTCGTCCTTCACGGCACGGGGGTCGAGCGGTCTGCCGGGCAGTGCGGCGAGCCGTTTCGCGGTCTGCTCGGCGATCGGTTGGGCCGGCGCGGCCACGGCGAAAGGGATCTCGCTCGGCTTGGGGCGGTGGAAGGCCCCGACGTACGAGGTGATGAAGGCGAGCTGGAGCGCCAGTACGCCCAGGACCAGGAGAGCGGCCCGGGTGGTGACGGCGTCCTTGATCTCGGCGAGAAGGCCGTCGGACGCACTGGCGTCGCTGCTCCTGGTGGGCTGGGTCATGTCTCACACGCTCGGCCTACCGAGGGCGAGTCGCAGCAGGGGAAGGTCCGAATGGATTACGCAAGTAGTAACGGAACAGGAAACCGGTGTTGCTGTCAGACCGGTCACGAATAGGCCCAGACGAGGCAGATCCGCCAGATGCTGCCCGACGGGGACAAGTGGGTCGAGCGCGACGTGTGGACCGACGCTCTCCACGACCCCGGCTTCAGCGTCGTCCGCCGCTGAACCGCCAGGGCGGGACGTATCTGGAGACGGTGAGCGCGGAGCCGGATGGTGGTGGCCGGCCGCTGCTGAGGGCGCAGACCACCCCGGAGGCCTATCGCGCACCTCGCCGACGCGGTGCGGGCCCTGCGGCGGCCTGCGTCCCGGCCGCGCGAGCGCGCACGGGTCGCCCGCTGGGCCCTCCAACCCTGAGTGCCGCGGGTAGATCGGTTCGATGGCGGTTGAGCAGGGGCCCCGGTGTCCATTCACGGGGCCCCTGCTCGGTGTCACGTCACGTCGGGGGTGAGTGTGTGACGGATGTCTAACGACGTCGGCCGGCGCGGGTTCTGCATCCGTGCGGGTGATCCGGCACGTCGGTCCAGACGAGATCATGGCCTCACGCGCGCCGCGTGCGGCCTTGAGCGGTGTCACGTCCTACGAGGACAGCAAACAACAACCACTCAGCGTTACTTGTCTGGCGGATTGGCTATACGAGAACTGGGTCGCACAGGAGGAGGGGGCGGACAGCACCGCGTCCCCCGCCGAGCCGGTCAAGTGCAGACCGGGGACGGGGTGGTGGGCGGCCACGGTCTCCAGCACCGCACGCTCGATCGAGGCGGTGATGGCGTACGCGTTGGGCGCGTCGGTCACCGGCAGCCCGCTCAGTTCGTCCAGGCCGTCGTAGTAGACGGTGTGCGCAGTGCCGGGCACCGCGTGGTGGGCCAAGCCCGGCACCGCCGCGGCGGTGCGGGTCGCGTACGGGAGGTCGTCGTCCCAGAGCCGTTCGTCGGCGAACGTCACCGCGGCGACCGGGCCGCGCTGGGCTGCGAAGCAGGCCAGCGTGGTGGAGTCGAGTCCGGCCAGGCCGGCGCTGACCGGGCGCCCGTCGAGACGGGTGGCGACGGCTTCGCCGAGCGCGGCCCGTACCGTCGCCGAGGCCACCGGCAGATCCACGCACCGGTAGGCGGTCGACTCGAACCGCACCGTACGGGCGCCCGAGGGGTCGAGCAGCAGCAGGTGTCCGCCCGGTACCCGTTCGACGCACCGCAGGAGGCTGCGCTGCCCCAGGACGGTGCGCGGCGAGCGCGGTGGGGTCGAGAGGGGCCCCGTCGAGGGCGGCCAGCGCCAGAGCGGACGTCGCCCACCACACCGCGCTGCCGTGGCTTCGCCAGTACACCGGGTGCTGCCCGGCCAGATCGCCGCCCACGGCCAGCGTCGCCCCGTTGCGGGCGACGGCCAGGTACGAGCCGGGTCAGCTCCCGCCACCGCCCGGCCCGCACCGCCGGCAGCCGCGCGGCGAGCTGGTCGTCATCCGCCCCGCAGTCCCCGATAACGGCCAGCGGCACCGGCCCCTGGCTCACCGACCGCACCCGCCCCGTCCAGTGCCTCGTCGAGGCATACCGCCTCGGCAGGCACGGCGTCGTCGATGGTCGCTCGCCGGAATGCACCGCCCACTGCCTCGTACCGTCGGCCGGCCTCAGTGCTTCACCCAGCACGAGGGTCAAAAGATAGCAGAGGTGGGCATATTCAGGGGAGAGGTCGCACTGGAGGGAGATGGTTGGGTATGGTCCAGGAGCTGCTGACCGCGCTGGCCCTCACGGGCGCCGTCGGCGCGATGTACGTGGCAGCGGCAGCCCGGGTGGTCAGGCAATACGAGAAGGGCGTTGTGCTGCGCTTCGGTCGCCTGCGCGGACAGGTCCGAGGGCCAGGGTTCGCCATGATCGTTCCGGGCGTGGACCAGATGCACAAGGTGAACATGCAGATCGTCACGATGCCGGTCCCCGCCCAGGACGGCATCACCCGCGACAATGTCACCGTCCGGGTGGACGCGGTCATCTACTTCAAGGTTGTCGACCCCGTCGACGCGATCATCCGCGTCGAGGACTACCGGTTCGCCGTCTCACAGATAGCGCAGACCTCGCTCCGGTCCATCCTCGGCAAGAGCGATCTCGACGAGCTGCTCTCCAACCGCGAGAAACTCAACCAGGGCCTGGAACTGATGATGGACAGCCCGGCTGTCGAGTGGGGCGTGACCATCGACCGGGTGGAGATCAAGGACGTTTCCCTCCCGGAGACGATGAAGCGGTCGATGGCGCGGCAAGCCGAGGCCGACCGCGAACGCCGGGCCAGGATCATCAACGCCGATGCCGAACTCCAGGCGTCCAAGAAGCTGGCGGAAGCCGCCGCCGTGATGTCCGGCCAGCCAGCCGCCCTCCAGCTCAGGCTGCTGCAGACCGTCGTCGCAGTCGCCGCCGAGAAGAACTCCACCCTCGTCCTGCCCTTCCCCGTCGAACTGCTGCGCTTCCTTGAACGGGCCGCCCCGCCGCAGTCCGCCGCGTACAAGACGTCGCCCGCTGTGACGCTGTCCAGGCCCCCCATGGCAGGGGAACCGCCGCACGGATCCTCGGCACCGAACGGCACCAGTCCAGCCCTGCCTGACGGAAAGCCAGAATCCGCGGCGGACTGGAGAGCCGCCTAATGGGAGCTACGGGGTTGGGGAATGCTCGGTTCCGTAGCCGCCAGCAGGTGAGCACTATCGCCGCGGGAAGCAGTCGAGTTCTGGTGTCAGATCGTGCCCCTGCTGGTCGGCGGGAGGCCCGACCGCTGATGGGGTGGCGTGCCCGCCCCGACGGGCGTGAGCACTGGATCCATTAGGCCGCGTGCCGTGCCTTCCCAGGCTGCACCGCTGTGTGAAGTACGGGACCGGGGAGGTGGTATGTCCACTCGGGGCCTCGATTTACCGGATTCGCATGGCCGCCGGACTGGCTCGCAGGCCCGGGAAGGCTTCCCGGGCGGCTTGGACTGCTCAGGCCGGTATCCGCCTGGCGTGCGGGAGGCTGGTGCGGTTGTGTGTGGTGTACCTGCACTCTGGTGAAGCTTCCGGTGTCGCCCGGCGGCTCGACCTCCGCTCCGGCCCCGCGCAGTATTCCACCGGACCGACCGAAGAGCCTTTTCATGAACCGTGAACACTCTGCCGTCCCGGTGCCGACCGCGCTGGCTGCGGCGGTCCGTGGCCCGGGGGCCGAGCTCCGGGAATCCGTGGGCAAAGGGGCAGGGGTGTTCGCCACACGGCCTTTCCGGGCGGGAGAGCTGGTTCTGGCCGGTGTCATCGTGGCCGAGCTCGACCGCAACGATGCCCACGCCTCGCAGATCAGCTGGAATCGCTTCGTGCGGCACGGCGGTCTGGCGCCGAAGGTGAACCACTCCTGCGACCCGAACTGCGGCATCGGGCCCAACGCGTCCGGGGCTCATGACCTGCTCGCCCGGCTCCCCATCTCGACCGGCCAGGAGATCACCTTCGACTACGCGATGCGCAACTACACCATCGAGCCTGGAAGGACCTGCCCTCCGATCGAAGGGACGCCTACCGGGACTTCGCCGCGCCCTATCTCCTCGACGGACCGACAGGTCCATGAAGTGCGCCGAGACTGGTGACGACGGGCCCGGCGCGGCAGGCATTCCTGCCCTTCGCGGCCTTTGCCCGGCTCCTGGCGCATGCCCGTGCCGTGGCGACTCCTCTGTGACGTGTGGCTGAAGGATTCCTCCCCGCCACGCTGACACGGAGCGTGATACTTCGCACTAATCAAGTCACCGGTTGTGGCGGACGGGTGACGTCGGGGTGGGGTGGCGGCGTCGGAGTGCGACCTGTGCGCCCACCGCCGACGATGGGCGCGAACCTACTCGCTGCCGCTGTCAGGAGCTCATCCCATCCTGGAGCGAACGCTGCACAAGGACCGTACCGAGGTCACCTTCATCCTTCCCGCGGACAGACCGCCCGGCCCGGTCAGCGTGGTGGGTGACTTCAACGGCTGGCAGCCCGGTGTCCACACCTGTCAATGGCCTTGAAGTGCGGTTCTGATCCACTTCTTGTGGGGCGGTGACGTTGCGTCACAGCGGGCTGGAAGGATGGCGGTTCGTGTGACTGCAGCGTGTTCTCCGCGTTCTCGACGGCCTTCTCCCACCTGTCCGCCGTGGTGGTGGACGAGGTCAGGACGGACAGTGGCGGGATAGCCCTCACGGCGCGAACGGCGACGCGCGAGGCGGCTTGTCCCGACTGCGGCGCGGTGTCCGGCCGTGTCCATGGTGGTTACCGGCGGCGTCTTGCCGACGTTGCGACGGCCGGGCAGGAGGTCGTGATCGATCTGCTGGTGCGACGGTTCCTCTGCCCGGAAGTGGAGTGCCCTCGCCGCACGTTCGTCGAGCAAGTGGACGGGCTCACTGAGCGGTTCGCGCGGCGCACACCTCTCCTGCGTCGCTCGCTGGAGAAGATCGCTCTGGCGCTCGCCGGACGTCCCGGTGCCCGGCTCGCTGGGCACCTGTCCATCCCGACGAGTGCGAACTCCCTGCTCAGACTCGTACGCAAGCTCCCGGACAAGGATGTCGAAGCCGCACCCCGTGTGCTGGGAATCGATGATTTCGCCCTGAAGAAGGGGCACGTCTACGGAACGATCATCTTGAACATGGAGACCGGCGAACGCATCGACGTCCTGCCCGACCGCGCCGCGGACACCCTCACCACGTGGCTTCGCGCACACCCTGGAGCGGAGATCGTCTGCCGGGACCGGGCCAGCGCCTACGCCGAGGCCGTACGCACCGCCTGCCCCGACGCCATCCAGGTCGCAGACCGCTTCCATTTGTGGAAGAACCTGTGCGAAGCCATCGAGAAGTGCGTTGCCACGCAACGTAGTTGCCTCGCCGAGCCTGCCGAGGACACCCCCGCTGACGCCACCGACGGGCCGAAGGCCGCCACCAAGGAGGATGCGCCGGTGCGGCCGGAGGGGATGCGCGTGATCCGGCGCCGCGAGCGTCACGCCGCCGTGCACGACCTCTACGACAAGGGCGTCCCGATCCAGGCGATCTCCGACACCCTCGGGCTGGACCGCAAAACCGTGCGCCGGTACGCGCACGCAGCCACTGCCGAGGACGCGTCGCTGGCCACCGGATCGCGCCGCCAGGGCGAGATCCACGCCTACTCTCCCTACCTCCACCGGCGTTGGAACGAGGGCTGCACGGACTCGGCACGGCTCCACGCCGAAATCACCGAGCTCGGCTTCACCGGCAGCAAGCGGACTGTGCGCCGGCATCTCCAGGAGACCCGGGCCAGCGGCAAACCCGCGCCCGACAAGCCCAAGACGCTGACGATCCGCACGGCCACCTGGCTGATCACATCCCACCCGGACAACCTGGACGAGAGCAGCACGCTCAAGCTCAAGAAGCTCCTGTCGCGCAGTCCCGAACTGGACGCCGTCGCCGCGTGCGTCCGTTCCTTCGCCGCGATGATGACCGAGCGCCGAGGCAGCGACCTGGAGAAGTGGCTTGCCTCGCCGAGGCCACCGGGATGAAGCCTCTACAGAGCCTGGCTCGCGGCCTCCGTCAGGACTTCGACGCCGTCACCGCCGGCCTCACCCTGGAATGGAGTTCTGGCAAGGTCGAGGGCAACGTAAATCGGGTGAAGCGAATCAAGAGGGATGGATACGGCCGTGCCGGATTCGATCTCCTCCGCCTGCAGATACTCCTCGCTGACTGAAGATCGTCACCCTCCGCAACCACCCCACAAGAAGTGGATCAGAACCGTATGTCGAGGCCACGGTCACACACCTTCAAGCCCCGCAAGGACGGCAAGCGCGCGGTCACGGTCGCGCTGCCGAGTGAGAGCACCCATTCGTTCCGGTATCTGGCTGCCGGTGATTACTGGTTCAACGACGAAAGCGCCGGCGGCCCCAACAGGCGCCTGCACACCTGATCAGCGCCGTACCGGCGTCACCCCGCCCCGGGCTGGGCTGGGCCGTTGGCACCGGCGACACGGCCCCCGCCCTCCCACCCCAACTGCCGCTCGGCATCGGCGTACACCACGACCGTGTCCGGGTCCCGTGTTCCGCGCTCGGTGGCACGAAGCTGCTTGGTCAGCTGCTGAACCTGCCTGCCCAGGACGGCGATCGTCTCGTCCTTCTCCCGGACCAGCCGGTCCCGGTCGGCCAGGAGCCGGTCCCGGTCGGCAAGCTGTATCACCAGGCGGGCCGTCGCGGTGTCACACCGCCGACCATCGGCTCCGTCGCCAGTAGTGGCCTTCCCGGGCATCACGGGTGGCGCGGGCAGGCTCGCAGCGGCCCGGATGCGGGCTGTGGCCTGCCCGAGGGCGAACGAAGGGCGTCGCGGGTTGATCTGGACGAGCGGGTGCCGCTGCCACGGGTCCGCCGGGTCCGCGCTCAGGGAGGTAGATACGCAAGGCGCCGCCCCACGCGCTCATCCGCAGCAGCCGCCCGCTGAGCGCCTAGCTCGCTGCCTCATCGGCCATCACCGCGATCTCGCCGAGCTGCTGGTGCAGGGCGGCGGGGTCGATGAGGGGGCAGACAGGATGTGGAGATGAGCACCAGGGGCCGGAGCCGGAGGGGGTCGAAGACCCGTTCTGTGAAAGCCTGCGCCGAGTCCTCGATCACCCAAACCGCATCCGACCCCGGCTGAACGCGCGTTCTGGCCATGGGGGGTTACTCCTGCGCCGAGGGACCGGGCACACCGCGGGGACCAAGGCCGCCCTGCCGGCCGCGCACGGCGGCCGTGGTCCGCTCGCTCCCCGCCCAGACCACGCCACCACTTTCGCCGACGGTGACGCACTCCCTCGTGCAGCTTCGGCTGGACCTGCCTGTGGAGGTACGCGAACGGTCGGCACCTGCGGCCGACTCGGACAGGTTGAAGGGGCCTCCCTCACCCGGACAGGCTCCGAGCATGGCGGCGCCGCCTTTCATGCGGTGGGGATACGGGATCACGGCCGAAGTCCTTCCTGGACAGCTCCGGGGCGAGCATGCCGTCGCGGGCGTCAGCCCCCACGCCTGCCCCGGGAACCTCCGCACACTGTGCCAGGAACCCGCGGCCGGCCCAGCCCCGACCCAGGGAGGCAGGCGCTCCGGGCGCGCAGCCCCACCCGGGTAACCACCCATACAGGCGCACACCATCCGCTCGCCGGCATCGTTGGACATCCGTCACACCACCCCCGACGTGACACCGGTCAGGGCCCCGAGGAATGCACTTCGCGGGGCCCTGATCTTGGTCTCTTGTCGCCGTAACCCATTCGGGCGGTGCGGCAGGACCGATCCGCCGCACCATCCTTAGCCGTGTGGTTCACCCTCCCCCCGAGAATCACGGTCAGGGCCATCCACGCAGCCGTCACCCGGCCCTGCCCCGTGAAGAAGGAGCTGCCGGCTCCGCGTTTGGACGCCCACTGGGAGCCGGCAGCCCCTAACACCACCGTCGAGCGGTTGCGGGCAGCGCTTCGGTGCACGGTGCTCCGCGGCGGGTGCTGTACCTGGGACAGGCGCTCGGCACGCCGTACGACACCTCGACCAAGGCCACCCAGATCATCCCGGATCTCCGTCACCAGGGCCGCCGCGTCCACAAGGCGAAGATCTTCACGCCCCCACGTGCGTAACCCGACACCGCAGTGACTCCTCCAGGCCGCTCTCCTACCGGCCAGCGTTCCCGGCGCGCTCCAGGACCCGGTACACCGTCGCCCGGCTCACGGAGAACAGCTCGGCGAGATCGGCGATGGTGTGCTCGCCGCTGCTTCCTTGAAGACGGTTCTCCGCTCGACGGGCACGGCCCGAAGGCCGCGTGGATGACGCACCCATAGGTGCTGCTTCTCGGCATCGGGTCTGTCAGGGTGTATTCCTGGAGACGAGGGTGAGGGTGGCATTGACGGTGCTGGTCTCGGTGTCGGGGGTCTTAATCAGCCCGCAGGAGCCTTGTGAGCAGTTGTCCTCCCATTTGCCGGGGATGATGTTGTAGGAGACGTCCTGTGCGCGCAGGGAGCGGACTGCTCCGGTGTCCGGGTCGCAGACGTACTCTCCGGAGACTGACGTGCGATCGGAGTCGCTGACGCGGTAGTTGTTGAGGACTTGGTAGACGTATCCGGCGCTGGAGGCCCAGTGCCCTTCGATGACCGAGGTTTGACCTTCGAAGGTGGTGGTGCCGGTGACGGGGCCGAAGGCCAGTTGGCCCTGTGATTCGGTCTGTACGCCGAACACTGCGTCGTTCACAGCGGCCGTTGCGTTGTCACCGGCCAGCAGGATCGTTCCGAAGTAGGGGTTTCCGGCGCGCAGGCTCTCGATGCTGCCGCACTCCGGTGTCGTAATGGTTGCGGAAGTCTGGCTGGCGCTTGCAGCGGGTGCCGCGACAAGGGCTGCGGGCAGGGTCAGTACGGCGGCGGCCAGTGCGGGCGTCAAGCGTCTGGGGATCATGTCTGCTCCCGGGTGGGGTTGGCCCGGCGCAGCTGGCCGGGCGGTCAGGGCATGCCTTCCCCGCCGGCCGCTGGTGACTGCCGGAGTTGGTCGGGCAGGGCGTACCTGGGATTGAGGGGTGAGCGCCGGTTCGCCTGGTCAGCGCGGGTGTGGGTGGGGAGAGGATCACCGGTTCGGCCGTCGGCCAGCTGGCCAGGCTGAGCTCACTCCCCCCATGTACGTGGACCGCGGCGCCGGAGTGGCTTGTTCACGCTGGCCCCGCTATCCCTTCCGGCCGCATCTCGGCTGTCGCACAATTGAGCTGCTGAAGTACCAGTTCGTAGCCGGGCCTCGGGTCGCTGCTTCGGCGTCCGCTCCCGCGGCGGGGGCTTCCGGTGTCACTGTGTGCCGATCTCCAGTCCCGGAGCTCGATCGTCGCGTCTACCACCCGCGTACCGGCCCCTCCGGCCCCCGCGGAGATGGCGGCAACCGCGACCTCGGCCTGTCCTTCCGCCCGGGCGTCGGCCCAGGCGGCCTGACGGCCGCCCGGGCCGTTTCACCTCTCCGCCATCACCCTCATGACCTGCCGCATCACCCAGAAAAAGGCCCCCAAACCGACCATCGCCACGGCAGCCTGAGGGACCCTGCAGGCGGGTCGTCAGGTCATGCACAGGGCCCCACGGCTGCTGTGTGACGGCTGTGGGGCCCTGCGCGCCTCGATGCAGATCTTTGGAGGCGGTTGTTCAACGACCGTGAGGGCGGTGGGTTCCGGGTGACGCGCGATGTCTGTCGCGGGTTCTTGAAGACTGACCCCTAGGAGACTTCCGAAAGATGGGCCGCGGCCGGCGTCGTCGGGTAGAGCCGCGGTTACCTGCGCGAACGCATCCTCCGTGACATGGGCAATGCCCCGCGGGTGGTCGCCACGGTCATCGACTCCCAGAGCGTTCCCAGAACGACACCCGTGAGCTCGGAGCAGGGGCCCTGGAGTCGTGAGGAACAGGGCCCCTGCTGAAGCAAAAAGTAGCGGTCCGGACCGCGAGCACCACAACGACACACCGCCAGCACAGCTCATGACCAGCCCCCTGACATCGGTCTGGCAGCTGAGCCGTCCCGCACGTCCGACCGCCCCGGCGGCAGCCACGGCCGGGGCAGCCCGATGAATACGCTGACCGGCCTGATCGGACAGGTTCCCGCTCCAGCCGCGTACGCGATCCTGGCCGCCGCGGTACTGGCCGAGTCCGTGCTGCTGGTCGGCGCGTTCATCCCCACGCTGACCCCGCTGCTGGCCTCCGGCGCGCTGGCCCGCAGCGGCGACCTGAACCTGACCTTGGTCATCGCCACCGCTGCATGCGCGGTCGTGGCGGGTGACGCCTTCGGCCACCGCACCAGGCGCCTGCACCCGACTGCATGAGAGGCGGCCACCCTCAACTTCCCCTCTGGTCACAACTCCACGCTACGAGGGGAAGGTCAGCCGATCACTTGGCTGCGCTCACCCATCGATCCCGTATGGCGTGTCTTCGAGTGGCACGATGGGTCGTCCGGAGAGATGCCCGGGGAGGACGGAGTCAGTCCGGTGGGCCACTGGTGCGGTTCCTGCCCCGTCCAAGGCTGTTCGGAGCCCAGGGATGCCGGTCCGCGCGTCGGCCCTGGCCGTCGTCGCTTGCGTTTAGACCGAGCATGTCGAGGAACCGGGCGAGCTCCACGGGGTCGGAGGCGTACGAGGCGGCCGTGATTCGGGCAGCCCGACGTTCCTCGGCCACACCTGCCCGGACGAGGTAAGAGCGCACATGATCCATGAAGACGATCCGATCACGCTCCACTCCGGGGCGCAGCCCGGAGCAGTCCCGCCGTGTCGTGCTCAACACGGAAGGTCAGGCGAGGCGGTATGCCGGCACGCCGCCGGCGGGATCGCTGTCGCGACCCGGCAGCAGGACGACTCGGCGGTCGCCCGGCACGGTGGCGCCCCCGCCGCCGGAGGCGCCGAGGTGCTGAGCCGGGCACGCGGGACTAGCCTCTTAGTGAGGGCCGCTATGACGAGCCACGCGCCTACGGAGCCACACTCCTCGCCTATCGAGCGTCGGCCTTGCGCTGTGCCCGCCTTGGGGGATGCGCGGATTTCGACCGCGCCTCGGGTCACGACGTGTTACTCGTATGCGGCTACGCAACCCATCCGCGCTGCAGGCTCTGCCCATGCGAGTGCGGCCACTCCTCCAGCAGCCAAGGGCCGCGAGGAGTGGAGGAAAGAGGTAAACATGCGCGCACAGAGAGCGAAGCGTCTCTTCGTCGTGTCCGCTGCGGGCCTGCTGATGGCTGGCGGGGCCGCGCTCGGCACTGCGGGCACCGCTTCGGCGGCCGTCCCGACCCAGTCCGTCAGCTACGTCAACGGCGGCGACTGCGGTGACGACGACTACGGCCGGGGCCACGGCGGTGGCTGGTACCACAACAGCGGCTGGGACGACGACGATGACTATGGATACGGAGGCCATGGCCACGGCTGGCACTGACACGCAAGGAAAAGAAAGCGTGCGGCCCCGGAAGGGGCCGCACCTCGCCGACGCAGATCGCGGACGTCCCTTCAGTGAACGGGAAGCGGGCCCCGGATCGCCGTAGGCAGGCCAGCACACGAGACCGGGCGGAGTGACGTGGCGCACACGGAAGTCCGTGGAGGGGCTTGGCACCTGTTTCGGATCCGAGAGTGACTTAGCCGTTCTGGCGGGTGCTGGTGGCCGGGTATCGAGCACCGTCTGGGAGCATGACCTGATGGAACGAATTCGCCAGACCGTCAGTTCTGGGTCCCCGCTGGAACCGGAGATCGGGTTCTCGCGGGTGGTTTGTGGGGGCGCGGCCTGGACCAGTACGAAGTCCGCCGCTACACCGGCTGGCACCGCCACATCACCCTCGCCATGCTCGCCCACGCATTCCTGGCCGTCACCGCCGCCCACGCAAGGGAAAAGGGGGAGGCGAGCGGGACACGCCCGACCTCGTGGACCTCACACCAGCCGAGATTCGCCGTCTGCTGGCAGCTGCCCACCGGCATCCTGCTGCACGGGGCGACCACACCATGAACTGGTCACGATGGCGCCGTCGGCACCAGGCCAGAGCCCGCCGATGTCACTACATACGGCGCGGGCACTCGTTCGCGGGACGGGCCGCGCGAACCCGTCCCACTCCCGGCACCGCCCCGCTACACTCCCCACACCCAAGCCGTTGACCAGGCAAAACATCAAAATCCTGCTGGAGTACTAGTCCTGTGCGGGACGAAGCTCGGCAGCGAAGTCGACGTGCGCGGTGAAGACCCGGGCCCCTCTTCCATGCGGGACGCAGTCCGCGCCAGCCGTGACGGCCTTGAACGCGGCTGCTCAATTCGTTCAGGCGGAGAGTCGGTAGCGGAGTCCCCCCTGCCGCTGCCTCATCCCTGGCCTCGGCAGACTGGGAACTCCGCGTCAGCCTCGCGTGCGTCAGCCGAGAGGGTTGGCCCCTGAGTTCGGACCGGTCGAGCAGGGGTCAGTTCCAAATTCCTCGTTGCAGAGGATGATCGCTATGTACTTGATGTTGAAGCTGTCCGAGAGGCTGAGACCGTTATGGTTCGTCCCCGCACCGTTACAGCCGTTGTAGTCGTAGCGCAGGGTCGACGTCGTCCAGTACTGGCCATTCGTCCGGGTCACCTTGAACTTGGCGTAGACCGGGTTGGAATTACAGTTGTCGTCCTCGACATACAGGTTGATGTTCGTGAGACTACCCGCGCCCGCCCAGGTCCACGACGCGCTGGCGTGACCATAGCTGCTGCTCATACTCGTGCTGCCCGTTGCAGCGTAAGCGGATCCCGGCAGAGCGAGAACTAGAGCGGCGGATGCTGCCGCGGTCATCAGGACTCGTCGAAAGCGCATCTCGGCCTCCTTGTGAGAGTGCGGTGGAGTGGCGCCGAGAAGCCTATGACCGAATCCCCCGTTGTGACAGGGGCACGTCAGCAAATAGCTGTCGGGCCTTCCGTTCGCGTGTACAGGTCAGACAGGGCCCTCGCCCAACACTCCAAAGAGGTCCGGGACGCCACAACCCGGTCCCGTTCATCCCTCTGCGACCTTTCATCGTGGGCAGAACGCCAGGCCGCCCGCGAAATGAGCCCTGCAGCCGCCGAATACCAGCGATCCCCAGACCGTCACCGCCCGGCCACCATGCCTTCCCCCGTGATGCGGGGTGTGACAGTGGACGAAACGTAGTGGGCTGTTCAGTTCGGAGCCGGGGCTCGCAGATAGCCGACCCGGTCGGTTCCGTCGTCGAGGCGGCGATCCCCAGACCGAACCTCACGGAGGAGTGCAGCATGTCCAGGCTGGCGTGGGACCTGCGCTGGGTTCGCCACCAATTCTCGATCGAACCCCAAACCTGCCGTCGAGGTCGAACTGGTTGACCGGGTCGCCCGGGTATCCGTAGGCGTTGTCGCCGCCGCCGTAGACCGGGTCCGTGGACAGGAAGCGGCCGCTGGTCGGATTGTAGAGACGGACGCCCATCAGCATGATGCCCGTGAGGGTCTCGCTGGAGCGCTGCTTGCCGCCGAGCCAGTTGTAGCGGGTGGCCGACTGTCCGGTCCGTGCGTTGCCGTACTCGTCGTTGTCGAGCACCACGGGTGCCTGACCGGAGTCGAGCGGGAGCTGGAGGGCGACGTCACCGTGGATGTTGGTGAGATGCAGGACGGTGTCGCCGGTCTTGCTGGTGGTGGCCGCAAGGTCGCCGGAGGCGGAGTCCACGTTGCGGGTCAGCGAGCCGGTCGCCGCGTCCTCGGTGATCCAGCGGGGGTTGTCCCCGTCACCGTCGTAGTGGTTGACCTTGGAGCCGGTCTGGGTCCAGGAGGAGCCGCTCCCCGTTTCGGTCTTCCAGGAACGCAGCCGCTGGGCGGCGTCGAGCTGCCAGGTCTGCCGCTTGGAGCCGGAGACCTGCTGGTGGACCATGTCGCTGGAGTAATAGGAAATAGTGCTGTTCGGCACGGTGGTGCTGCGCCCGAAGGCGTCGTAGGCGTAGCCGCTGTCCAGGAGCCGGTCGGCGCTGTCGTAGCTGTGGGTGGTGGTCGTGCCCCCGGTGAGGGGGCAGTCCGCGCCGGGGGTGCCGGCTGCGGAGGTGAGAGACGTGCGGTTGGTGCGGTTGTCGAAGGTGTAGGTCCGCTTCGTGCAGATGGTGTCCGCGGTGTCCTCGACGGTGGTCAGTCGCCCGATGGCGTCGTAGCCGTACGACTGGCCGGACCAGCCCGCGTGCTTGGTGACCTGCCCGTGGATGGATTCGGAGACCGTGTCGGAGAGTACGACCGCATTGTCGCTGTCGCGCGTGTAGGTCCGCTTCAGCGGGCTTCCGGTGGTGTCCTCTTCCACCTTCAGCGTATATCCGCCCGGCAGATTCTCGCTGCTGACGGAGCCGTCGGCGTCGTAGGTGGCCTGGAAGGCGCCTGCGACGGAGTCAGTGACCTTCGTTGCCAGGCCGCGCGGCTCGACTGCGTGATCGTAGGTGTAGACCGCGCTGGACGGGCTGTTGTCAGCCGTGTTGACCGGACGGTTGAGAAGGTCGTACGCGGTGGTCGTCGTGCCGCCGTCGGCGTCCGTGTAGGAAGTCTGGCGGCCGAGCTTGTCGAAGGACTTGACGATGGTGCCGCCGGTGTCCGAGGTGACCTTGACGGCGCGGCCGCTGGCCGGGTCGTACTCGGTCGTGGTGGTCGGGACGGCCTGGCCTATCCCGCCGCCGACGGCTACGACCGTGGGACGGCCCGCGTTGTCGTGGGCGGTCGTGGTGGTGCGGGTGACGCCGTTCGCGGTCTCGGTCGTCTTGGCCGCGGTACCCCACCAGTTGTACTCGATGGTGGAGGTCGGCATCTGGGTCGGGTGAGAACCGCCGCCGGTGATCGCGCCGGCGGGTCCGGTCGAGCAGACCTGGTCTGCCCATTCGGGACGGCCCTGGCAGGTGCCGGAGCCGGTCGCGGACCAGTACGTGGTCACACGGGTGCCGGCGTCGGTGCCGTTGGAGCCGGGCAGCAGCTTGGTGACGCGGCCCTGCGAGTCGTATTCGGTGGTCGTGGTGTTCGCGAGGCCGCCGGGGTCCTTGATGGACTTCGTGGGCAGACCCTTGGCCCAGTCGTACTCGGTCTGGGTAGCGCGGGGCTCGCCCTGGACGGTCGGGTGCTCACGCACCTGTGCCCCCGTGGTCACCCTGGTGGGCTGGTCCTTGACCTTCGCGGTGCCGTCCGTGGGCCGGCCCGCGTCGTACTCGTTGGTCGTCCAGGTACGCGCTGTGGCCGAGGTGCCGGCCGGGGCGAGTACGGTCGTGCCGGACTGCAGGTCGGCAGTGAGTTCGATCCGCCGCAGGGGTCCGAACTCTTCCAGTTCACGGCTGCCGGCCGCGTCGTAGACCGACGAGGTGGACAGCAGGACGGCCCGCTCCGCCGAAGGCAGGGAGGCAATGCCGAGGTCGTTCTGCGCGGCACGGTCCTCGGCGTTCACGCCGAGCGCGAGGGACCGGTTCGAGGCCGAGAGCTCGCGCACGCTGTTGCCGAAGCGGTCGTGCTCGGTCGTGGTGATGTGTCCGCCGGGCGTGACCGTGTTCACCGAACGTCCGGAGACGTTCAAGTACGTGATGTCGGCGCGCTTGTAAGCCGAGTTCGTCAGGCCCTCGCGCGAGTGGGAGGAGGGTACCGAGTCACCGGGGAACACAGCGGCCGCATCGGTGGGGGCATCGTTCTGTCCCCAGGCCTTCACGTCGGCGGAACCCATGGCGTGCGGGGCCTTGGCCCCGGTCAGCGGGATGTCGTAGACGACTGAGGTGACGGCGGTCCCCTCCAGCACGTCGTTGGTGCCCTGCTTGAGGCCGGAGCGGGATGCGCGTGTGGGCCTGGTGCGGCGGTGTGCGGCGAGCCGCCCGTGTTCGGGGTGTGGCTATTGGCATTCTTGCGATGTAGTCCTTCAGTGTCCCGAGGCGCGCGGGTCGGCTGACGTAGGCCCCGGGTTGTCCTGCCCGGGGCCTACGCCGTGTCGGTCGCCGGGTGCAGCGGTACGCGGGGGCGCCGGCCACCGCCGGCAGGCAGGCGGGGCGGCCTGGAGTTCGGGAGTGGTCGGGGCGTGACAGAGCCCGGCCGGGTGACTACGGGCCTGGCCGGGCTCTGCGTGCGTGGGGTGCCGCTGTGCTCAGGAGTCGTCGTCGCGGAGCGGTTCTTCCTCGCGGCGCCGCTCCGTCTCCTCGGGCCGCCGGCCGCGGGAGGGGGCGCCGGGCTCGGGAGGGGGCGCCGGGCTCGGGGTGGACCGGGTCCTGCCCGGGCCGCAGCGGGCGCTGCTCCTGACGGCCCTTGCCCGGTTCCTGGCGCTTGTCCTGCGTACCGCCCATGACTGCGACTCCTCTTGATGCGGGGGTGCGGTTTCCTCCCGCCCACGCTTACACGCAGCGTCACGTTCTGCACTATTTGAGCTACGGATGGTGGCGGGGGGTGATGTGTGGAGGCATCGGGGTGCGGGCTGGGTGGCGGGTATGCAGGATGGGCGGCACACCCCGTCCGCCCGCGCCGTCAGGAGCCGATTCATGCTGGAGCGCAAGCTGCGTGACGACCGTACCGAGGTCGACTTCAATCTTCCCGTCGGCAGGCCGCCCGGACCGGTCGGTGTGGTGGGTGACTTCAACGACTGGCAGCCCGGCGTCCACACCCTTCACGCGCGCAGGGCCGGGGAGGGGGCGGTCACGGTGGCGCTGGCGAGCGAGAGCACGCATTCGTTCCGGTATCTGGCGGCCGGTGACTACTGGTTCAACGATGAGAGCGCCGGGGACCAGGAAGGTCCCAGCAGCCCGCCTGCACAACTGACGGCCCAATCGGCTTGGCGGGTGCAGGCGTTGAAAGGGTCGACACGTGCCCCCGGTCCTCACCTCCACGGGCCGGTATCCCTGTGATGGTCCGGCTACCGCGCCCGGCGGCAGGACCGTCGTCATTTCCTGGCGCGGGTGTCGTGGTCTGCTGTGGGGGTGAGCTGCGAAGTGAACCCGGTCCCCTGGTCCGGGCCGGAGCCCGCTTCGATCGCAGCCTGCATGTGGGGTGCGACAAGGCCGACGCGGCTGACTGCCCTCGGTTGACGAGTGGGTGTCCTGGAACCGGCCTGGCACCATGGCGGCCATGAAGAAGGTTGTGATCCTGGGTCGTGGCGGTGCTGGGAAGTCGACTCTGGCAGCCCGCCTGGGCGAGATCACCGGGTTTCCGGTCGTCGAGCTGGACAAGCACTTCTGGCGGCCAGGGCTCGAAGCCACACCTCCCGACCAGTGGGCCGCCGTTCAAAGGGGACTCGTCCGGCCCGATACTTGGATCATGGATGGCGACCTCGGACCCTACGATGTCCTCGACGTCCGACTCCGGGCAGCGGACACCATCATCCTGCTGGATTTCTCGTTCGGGCGCTGCGCCTGGCGAGCGATTAGGCGGTCTCGGGAGCGTGCCGACTTCTGGCTCTGGCTGTGGGCTTGGCGATACCGGAGCCGACCGCTCCTCCTCACGGCGATCGCGACCCACGCCGACCATGCCGACCTGCATGTGATTCGGAACCCGCGCGGGCTGCGACGCTTCGTCGCGCACGTTACAGCCGACCTGGGACTCGGCCGGTCCTGACTCCATCCGCAGTGATCATGCAGCAGAGCGCGGGTCTGTACGGTCAACGGCTTGCGTGGGTCTGGGCTTGTGGCGCCCTCTCGGTCAGGGGAGGACGCCACAGTGCCGGTCAGGCCCGCGGCTCCAGCCTGAAGCGGTGGGCGGGGTGGCCGTATGTGTTGCTGTCCTGGATGATCGGGGCGCCGGAGGAGAGTTCGGAGATGTCACAGAGGAAGAGGAAGGGGTGCCCGCACCATCCCAGCGTTTTGCTATTCCTTTACTTTGGCGGGCTGGGGCAGGTCAGGTACCGGTGCGGAAGCGCAGCCTCGGGGAGCCGTAGTAGTTGTTCGAGTACACGACGGGCTCGCTGGGGCCGAGAATGCCTTCCTGGGACCAGTTCTCGGCGCCGAGCTGGCGCCGACTGCCGCCGGCGGCGGGGACTTCGGTGAACACGTAGTAGCTGCCGTCGGGGTGCCTGGAGAAGGTGAACATCTGGTCCGTGCCCTCGGCGCGACAGGCCCGCAGCGCGGCCGGGGTCCGATGCTCGTTTCCAGCGGAGTAGTCGAGACACTGCCCGGTGGCGGCATTGCGCAGCCCGGTCGGGGTGCTTTCGGGTGAGGCGGAGAAGGTTTCCCAGGTCTGGTCGCGCCCGCCGTCGCAGGCGTTGAGGACGACCGCCTGGCCGCGCGGTTCCAGGCAGGTGCCCTCCTCATGGTTGACGGACCTCGTCGACCACGAGGCCGGCCCCATAGCCCTGGCCGGCCCGGCAGTCACCGTAGGCGTACCGGAAGGCTGCACCTGGGGACTTGCCCTCGGGACGGGGGCGGGGCGGGTGTGCTGGTTTTCGCGGCCGGCAGAGCGGCGGAGACAGTGGGCACCAGGTGGTCAAGGGCGGTCCGGCTGGGCTCGCTGCTCGCGCGCCGTTGCAGCTGCCGCGGTGCGTCGCTGCTGAACGGCTGCGTCCAGACCAGGACCCCGGCGGTGACCGCGGCGAGACAGGCTCCGGCCAGTGTGCCGACCCGTGCCGGCGCCGTCGCCACGTTCGCGGACAGGGCGCCGTCGCTCATGCAGTCACCGGAGAGTCCGGCCGCGTTCGCGCCGGCGGCGCCTGCTTCGGCGGCCGCTGCGGGCCGCCAGATAGGTGGTGTCGCCCCACAGCAGCAGCACCGACGGCACGAACGTGTGCATCCGCTCGCTCAGATCCCGCAACTCCAGCACCGCATGCCGACAGCGGTCACACGAGTCGAGATGCCGCTCGAGATCCCGGTTGGGGCGGCGCCCGGTCCGCCGGAAAGCAGCCGCAAGCAGCATGCCGTAACGGCGGCACTCCTCGGACTGCCCCTCCTCCAGATACACGCTCAGGTACGCCTCACGCAGCCCCTCCCGGGCCCGGGCCGCCAGCGAGGCCACACCACTGGCCCCGATACCCAGGAGCATCCCCACCTGCTCGGTGCTCTCGCCCTCGACGGTGGTGTGCCACAGCACCGCCTGCCAGCGCTCCGGCAGCGACCGGAAACTGCGCAACACCAGGCTGCTCTCCTCGCACCGGAGCATCCGCTCCTCGGCGCTCTCCACCGTGGGAAACCAGCCAGCCACTGCTCGAAGTCGGGGGCCAGCTCAGTCCGGCGGCCCGCCCGACAGCAGCGATCAGCGGCGTCTCATCACCCCGACCGAAGCGGCGAGGTTAGACGCCCATCGGAGCGTGGAGTTCGACGAGGATCTCCACCTCGACGGGGGAGTCCAGCGGGAGCACGCTCACGCCGACCGCGCTGCGGGCGTGGATGCCCGCGTCGCCGAAGGCGGTGCCCAGCAGCTCGCTCGCGCCGTTGAGCACGCCGGGCTGTCCCGTGAAGTGCGGGTCGCTGGCCACGAAGCCGACCACGTTGACCACGCGCTTCACGGCGGAGAGGTCCCCGGCGACGGAGGTGATGGCGGCCAGCGCGTTGAGCGCGCACTGCTGCGCCAGCTCCTTGGCCTGCTCCGGGGTGACCTCGGCGCCGACCTTCCCGGCGAGGGGGAGGGCGCCGTCGACCATCGGGAGCTGGCCGGAGGTGTACACGTAGTGCCCGCTCTGCACGGCGGGCACGTAGACGGCGACCGGCGAGGGCGTCGGCGGCAGCTTCAGGCCGGCGGCGGCGAGGCGCTCTTCGGGGGTGCTGGTCATGGGCGGATCTCCTTGTGGTCGCTGTCGCTGGTCCGGCTCATCGGGTCGGCTCACCGGGTCGTCGGTTCACCGGTTCAGTTCGCCGGTGAGCAGGAAGCGCTCCACGCGCTCCCGGTACGGAGCGATGTCGATGCCCTGCCCGGCCAGCCAGCCGTCCGAGTAGTACTTGTCGAGGTAGCGCTCGCCCGGGTCGCACAGCAGCGTCACGATGCTGCCGCGCTCACCGCGGGCCTTCATCTCGGACACGAGCTTGAACGCCGCCCACACTCCCGTGCCGGTGGACGCACCGCACTTGCGGCCGAGGAGCCCTTCGAGCACCCGGATGGTGGCGATGGACGCCGCGTCGGGCACGCGCATCATCCGGTCGACGGCGCCGAGGATGAAGCTCGGCTCCACCCGCTGGCGGCCGATGCCCTCGATGCGCGAGCCGACGGCGGTGGTGACCCCGGGGTCCTGGTCCAGCCAGCCCCCGAAGAACGCGGAGTTCTCCGGGTCGGCCACGCAGATGCCGGTGGCGCGCTGGGTGTAGTGGACGTAGCGGGCCAGCGTGGCGGAGGTGCCGCCGGTGCCGGCGGCGGCATCGATCCAGGCCGGCTCGGGGTGCGGCTCCCGCTCCAGCTGGCGGAAGATCGAGTCGGCGATGTTGACCGTTCGAAGGATTCAGGACACCGCCCGCACCGCCGGCAGCCGGGACAGCATGGGGCCTGAGCCAGGACCATGCGCTCCAGCTCGGCCGGGTCCAGGGACTCGTCGGCCGAGTGGATACGGGCCTGGGCCACGTCCTCCGGGCCCCAAAGGATCACCGCCGCGTCCGGGGAGACCGACTGGAGCGTGGACACCAGCCCGATCGCGCCGCCCGCGCCGATAGCGCCCGCCTCGCGGCCGAAGGCGTCCGACAGCGCGTCGCGGGCCGCCTCGAAGTACGGGTGCACGGTGTGCACGGTGTGCACGGCGAAGGGGTGCCCGCCTTCAGGGGTGTCACTTCCACGTGGGCGCCCCACGGCGCCGACGCCCGCAGATGGGTCATCAGGATTCCGAGCTCGTGCTCCGGGTCCGCGCCCGGCGGCACCCGGATCGAGATCCGCGCCGCCGCGGCCGGGATCAGGACGTTCGCCGCCTCCGGGATCGTCGGGGCGTCCAAACCCAGCACGCTCACCGAAGGCCGCGACCACAGGTGGGACGCGGGGGAGTGGGAGCCGATGAGCGAGACCCCGTCCAGCAGGCCGGCGTCGGCCCGCAGGCCGGAGGGGTCCATGTGCGGGCCGGTCCACTCCGTCCCGGCGGGCCGGGGTACGGCCACGTCGCCCCGGTCGTCGTGCAGGGTGGCCAGGATCCGGGTCAGCGCGATCAGGGCGTCCGGGGCCGGCCCGCCGAAGACACCGGAGCAGCGTGGAGACTCGCACGTCGCATACCACGGTCCCGCGCAGACCCGTCGTTAGGGCCGGCTCGCCGACCCGCAGGTTGCCCACGTCGGCGATCACGAAGGCGTCGCAGGCGAACAGCTCGGGGTGGGCGGTGACGTACGGGCCGAGGTGGCCGACGGTCTCCTCCTCACCCTCGACCAGGATCCGCAGATTCACCGGCGGCCGGCCCCTGAAGGCCCGCAGGGTCGCCGCGTGCATTGCGATCCCGCCCTTGTCGTCCGCGACGCCCCGGCCGTAGATCCGGCCATCCTCCTTCAGGGTGGCCGTCCACGGGTCGGGGCTCCAGCCCTGTTCGGGCGGGGCGGGCTGGACGTCGTAGTGCGCGTACAGCAGGACGGTCGGCGCGCCGGGGGGCCGGGCACCTCCGCGTAGACGGCCGGATACCCGTCCGGGATGTCCAGCAGGCGGGCGTCTGCCGCCCCGCTGCGGCGCAGCATTTCGGTGGTGGCCTCGGCGGTCTTGAGGACCGGGTCGGCGGGGAAGCCCGGGAACGCCACGGAGGGCAGCGACACCAGGCTGGCCAGCTCCGCCAGGACCTCCGGCATCAGGCGCGGACCCGGGAGGCGAGTTCCTCCGGAGTGCTATGCGTAGGCGACGTGCTCGACGTGTTGTGCATGAGGGAGGACCTCCTAGGAGACGAGGGACGCGATGGCGAGACCGACACCGACCGAGACCACCCACGAGACCAGCATCGGGATCGTGAAGGAGTGGTAGACCACGAACCGGCCGAGCCGGGTGGAGCCCGTCTTGTCCAGCTCCACTGCGGCGATCTGCGAACCGTTGGCCGGGAAGAGCCAGACACCGCCGAGCGAGATCCACATGGCCGTGACCGTGGCCGGGCTGAGCGCGGCGAGGCCGATCGGAGCGATGGTGCGAGTCGCGGTGGACTGGCTCGTTGTGAGACCGACGACGAGGAAGAAGCCGACGGCGACCAGGTACGGATGGTCCGATCGGCACGATTGTTCCCGACAGCGCGGCCGGCACAGTGTCCATTCCCTCGCCGGTTACGGCACTGGTGACAAAGGCGTCGACCCCCGGGGCGAGCGCCGAGACGTCGGCTACCGCGGCCTGGGTATTGGGGCACTGGTCGGCCTTGGTGAGAACGATCACCGGTTGGGCCCCGCTCTCCCAGGCCAGAGCGACCATGCGCTCGATACGCCCGGGCTTGACGGGTGCGGCCAGCGAGACGGTCACGGCGACGGTGTCGATGTTGGCGGCCGGCACTTGGCCGCGGGAGGTATGCGACGCGGTCGAGAGGACCAGAGCCGTCCGCCGCTCCAGTACCGCTACAACGGACGCCGCCTGGCCGGCCGTGGCCGGCCGCAGGGCAGCCCAGTCGCCGGTGCACGGCAGCAGCCGCCCCTCACCGGTGGCGGCGGCCGGGATCTGGGCACGGACCGGTCCGGTACGGGTCGAAGGCGGGCCGGCACGCCTCGTCCCACCCGTAGGCCGAAAGGTATAGGGAGAAGAATCGAGGGATGGTTGAGGCAAAGTAGAGACCCTTGAATAGGGACCCCGATGAGTGCAAGGCGGAGGTCGCCACCGGAGCAAGTCAGCTTCCGACGGGAGAAACGTCAGGTCAGACCGGGGCCCGGGACGTGAGAATGGTCCGGGCGCTGCCCGCGGCAGCGGCCTCTACGGCAGTCATCAACTCGGCTCCCTTTCGCTCCAGCAGGTCGACCCTGCTTGTCACTACTTAGTGGTCGGCTCCGGAAGCCCTTCGGGGGTCGATCACGCTGCGAGTGCCGTGGAGGATTCTTCCGGTAGGTCGGTGACTGTGTGCCGGTCGAGTCTGGCCAGCAGATCGTCCAGGTCGGAGGTGGTGAACTTCCACTGGAACGGCTATGCCGTGGCGTTGTAGCGGTCTTCGAATCTTCGGAGCCGGTCCCGGACCTGGTCGAGGTCGGTGAAGTCGTTGGGCGTCACGACCTTGCGCTGCACGATGGAGAAGAAGATCTCTATTTGGTTCAGCCAGGAGGCGTGGACGGGTGTGTGGACCAAGACGGCGTTCGGGAACCTGGCGGCCAGGCGGTCGATGGCCGACTTGCCGCGGTGCGAGGAGCCGTTGTCGACTATGAAGAAGACCCGTTTCGCGTTGGCGTAGGGCTCGCTGGTCATCACCTGCTCGACCAGTTTCATGAACGGCGCGATGCCTGTGGTCTGTTCACAGCGGCCGAAGACTTCGGCTCGGTGGATGTCGTAGGCGGCCAGGTAGGCCAGGGCTCCGCCGCGCCCGTAGGTGTGGTTGACGCGCATCGCTCGGGCCTGGCCGGGGGCCAGGGTGGGATGACAGCGACAGCGGGCTTGGACGGAGGTCTTCTCATCCGCGGAAATGACGTACTCGTCTTCGCCGAGCGGGGCGCCGTCGAAGATGCGGGCGTAGAGGTCCAGGACCCGTTGGGCCGTGGCGCGGAAGTTCGGGTCACGGATGAAGATCCAGGAGCGGTGCTGCCAGGGCTTGAGCGCGTCGTCCTTGAGCCAGCGACGTACCGTGGAGGCGGAGATCGTGTCGGTGATGGCCCGGGTGACGGCCTCACGTGCGAGCTCGGGGCATGACCAGCGGGAGAGCGGGGCTCCGGACTCGGCGGGCAGCTGGCAGGCCAGTGCCTTGACTTCGGCGGTCTGCAGAGCGGTGAACGTCGGTGGCCGCCCCGACCGTTTGCGGTCGTCAAGGGCAGGCATCCGACCGGCCGCGAATCGGCCGCGCCAGCGGCGCACTGTGTCCACGTGCAGCCGATTCTCGGCGGCGATCCAGGCGTTGCCACGGCCTCGCGCGGCGAGGAGCACGATCGTCGCGCGCTGGCGTGCCTGGTGCGGGGTCTTGTGGCCGTAGGCCATCCTCGCGAGCCGGTGGCGCTCGGAAGCAGTCAGCTCCACGGGCACGGCGGAGCACACGGGCATGGAAGGAGAGCGGCCCATCTCTCGGGGCGGTGAATGGGAGGGACAGGGTCGGCTTCCCTCACGGCACAGTTTTCAAGTTGCCGGTGGCCAGGGCGTGTTCGACAGGTTGTATTCGAACACGCCCGTCGCGGTCAGCTGGTGACGTACTGCTCGGAGTATTCCGCGGTGGGAGCGATGGGTGTGATCACGTCGATCAGGACGCCGTTGGGATCGGCCACGATGAAGTGCCTTTGCCCGAAGTCCTCGCTGCGCAGTTCAAGGACGGGGTGCAGCCCCTCGCTGGTGACGAGCCGTTCCCATTCCGCGTCCACGTCCTCCACTTCGAAGTTGAGCAGCAGGCCCTGTGTGGGGATCCGGTGGCCCTTGGGAACCGTCGGGTGGCTGTGGTCGAGGAGGGCGAGCTCGTACCCGGGATCTCCCGGCTGGCGCAGGCTGATGTACCAGTCGGCCTCGAACGTCGTCTCGAACCCCAGCAGCCGGGTGTAGAAGTCGCGGGACTCTCGCAGCTTCGCTGTGCCGATCACGGGATAGAAGCCGGTCAGCTTCATGCCTGAACCCCTTTCGCATACCATCAGTATGCGAATGACGCTATTCGCATACCTTCGGTATGTCAATGAGGAGTGCGATGCGACAGCACGGCATCCGGGCACAGCAGCGGGAGCAGACCAGGCAGGCGCTGCTGCGGGAGGGCAGGCGCCTGTTCTCAGGCAGCGGCTACGGCGCGGTGGGCCTGGCGGAAATCGTCCAGGCAGCCGGGGTGACCAAGGGCGCGCTCTACCACCACTTCACCGGCAAGGCGGACCTCTTCCGCGCCGTCCTCGAGGAGATGCAGCAGGAAGTGGGCCGGCGCGTGGCGGAGGCCGCCGACGACTACGACGATCCCTGGACCCAGCTGACCGTCGGCTGCCAGGAGTTCCTCACCGCGACCACCGATCCGGACATCCAGCGCGTCATGCTGGTCGACGGGCCTGCCGTACTGGGATGGAGCCAGTGGCGGGCGATGGACGAAGCCGCCTCGGCCCGCCACCTCGCCGACGCGTTGTCCTCCCTCATCGACGCAAGGATCATCGCCCCGCAGCCAGTCGCACCACTGGTCCACCTGCTGTCAGGGGCAATGAACGAGGCCGCCCTGTGGCTCGCATGCTCCTCCGACCCCAAAGACCTGGACCACACCAAAGCCGCGTTGACGCAACTGCTGCAGGCCCTGCGAACCGGTTGACTTGATGACCACATCACGGGGCGCAATCGCTCCGCCATCGACCCATGCACCCCACACGACCAGTGCTCAAGTCAACCCCCGAAGGACTTCCGGAGCCGACCACTTAGCATGACTAGACGCAAGCCCAGGAATCGTCACCCGTCGGGTACGCCCCGTCGCCCTGCGCGGGCGGGGCACCGGCGCGGCGGCCGCCGCGGCCAGGCCGCTCCGGCGGCCCCCGGGCCAGTGAACCAAGATCCAGCCGCTCGCGGGGTCGGCCTCATGTCGCACGATCGTCCACGTGCCCGCGCAGGTTGCCGGCGCGATCCTGACCGACGCGATCGGCGAGCCGCTGGTGAAGTGGTCCGCCCACGACCGCTCCGCGGGGAACCTCCCGCTTGGCGGCTGGGCAGCTGTCCGCGTTGATCAGCCTGCCTCATGCAGTCCCGTGAGGGTGTCCACTACGAGTGAGCCGAGCGTCGGCAGGTGGTAGCCGCCTTCTTGCACCGCGACCGTGGGCAGGCCGAGCGCACCCAGTAGCCTGCCGGCTTCGCGGTAGCCGGAGGCCGTGACCCGCAGCGGGCTCTCCGGATCGTCCCCCGCCGCGTCCACCCCTAGGGACACCACCAGTGCCTCGGCGCCGAACTCCTGGGCTTTGATCGTCAGTTGTTCGATGCCGGCCAGCCAGCCGTCGTCGCCTGTGCCCGGATCCAGCGGCACATTGGCAGTGCGGCCAAAGCCGGCGCCGGATCCCGTCTCGTCGGCGAAGCCGAGGTAGTGCGGGAACCAGCCGGCGCCCGGGTCGACATGTGCCGAGCCGTAGAACACGTCCGGGCGCTCCCAGAAGATGGCCTGGGTGCCGTTGCCGTGGTGCGCGTCGATGTCGAGAACGGCGACTTTCGCGTACCCGGCGTGGCGCAGTGCCTCGGCCGCCACTGCTGCGTTGTTGAGGTAGCACGAGCCGCCGTAGCCGCCGGGCGCCGCATGGTGGCCCGGCGGGCGGCACAGCGCGTACGCCAGCCGACTGCGGCCGCTCGCCACCAGGCCGGCCGCTGTGAGCGCGACGTCCACCGCAGCGCGGGCGGCCGGCCAGGTGCCTGGCCCGATGAGCGTCATCGTGTCGTAGCACCACAGTCCCGCGCGGGCGTGCGCGGCGGCTGGGACGCGCGCGGGTAGCCCGTTCAGCATGGCCGCGGTGGGGAAGACGTACGGCACCACGCGGTCCTGTCCGGGCACCTCCCGGTATCCGCCCTTCTGCCACTGTTCCCAGCCGTCGCGCAGATGACGCAGCAAGCCCGGGTCGTGCACGACGGCGAGTAGTTCGTCGCCGTGCGGCATCGCGGGCACGAACTCGGCACCGGTCGCTTCCAGGGCGTGGCGGATCACCGTCTGACGCTCTGGGACCTCGGCCGCCGGGATGCGTACGCCAACCCAGATCTCGGCGGCCGGGTCGTGGGCCAGGCAGTGGTCCGACCAGACGGCGGTGAGCGGGGTGGTCACTGTGTCTCCCTGGGGGAAGGTCCAGGCATCCGGAGGCTGGCCGTCGGCAGGTCCGCCGGCCATCGAGTCTCGGGTATGTGCAACCCCTCAGCCTGGTCACCCCTCGTCGGCGCGGAGGACGTGCGCTGCCCGCCGTGCCGTGCGGTGTGAGGGGCGTCTACCGCGGGTCCGGCCGTGCTGCGCTCTGCCGGTCCCGGGCAGCGGTGCCTCGCGTAGTCCGGCGCGGGTTCCTCGCTCATGGCGTCCCTTCGATGTCGGACAGGAAGCACGCGCTCGTGTGGCCATCTCCGGCTGGGAGCACCGCGGGATCGGTGTCCTCGCAGCGTCCGGCGACGCCGGCCCGTTCCGCCTCGCCCGAGGTGTATGCCGGGCAGCGGGGCCGGAACCGGCAGCCGGCCGGGACCCGGGACGGGTCGGGGGCCTCGCCGGTGAGGATCATCGGCTCGCCGCCCGAGGCATCGGGCAGTACGGAGAGCAGGGCCTTGGTGTAGGGGTGTCGGGGGTGCAGCAGCACGTCGGGGGCTGGGCCGGACTCCACTATCCGGCCCAGGTACATGACTGCGACGCGGTCGGCGATGTTCCAGACGAGGCCGAGGTCGTGGGTGGCCACCAGCATGGACAGGCCCAACTCCTGACGGAGTGTGAGCAACAGGGTCAGGATCTCGCCGCGCACCGAGGCGTCGAGGGAGGACACCGGCTCGTCGGCCACCAGCACCGATGGTTCGAGCGCGAGGGCTCCGGCGATGACCACGCGCTGGCGCTGCCCGCCGGACAGTTCGTGCGGGTAGCGCAGGAAGAAGCGTTCCGGCGGGCGCAGTCCGGCGCGGGAGAGTGCCTCGGCGACGCGTTCGCGTTCGGCCCCGGTGACGCGGTGGATGCGCAGGCCTTCGGCGACGGCGTCGTACACCGTGTGGCGCGGGTTGAGTGAGCCGCTCGGGTCCTGGAGCACCAGCTGTGCGGTCCGGCGGAAGGCGCGCAGCGCCGATCTGCGGTACGAGAGGGGGCGCCCGGCCACGCTGACGCGGCCCTGGTCGGGCCGCACCAGTCCGAGCAGGGCGCGGGCCAGCGAGGTCTTGCCGCATCCGGATTCGCCGACCAGGGCCACGATCTCCCCGGTCCCGAGCGTCAGATCCACCCCGTCGACGGCTCGTGCCGGACCGAAGCGGACCTTCAGCCCGTGCGCGGCGAGCGCGCCGGCCTCATGGTCGGCGGTCGCCGGTGCCCGGGTGTTGGTGGCCTTCTCGTCGGTGGTCATCGGGCACCTCGCAGGTCGAGTCCGGGCTCGCCGGCACGTAGGCAGGCGCAGAGGCGGCTGCCTGCCCCGGCAAGGGGTGGCGGTGTGCTGGCGCACTGGGGCAGGGAGACCGGGCAGCGTGGGTGGAAGGTGCAGCCGCCCGGCAGATCGCCCGGGAACGGCGGGTCGCCGGGCAGCCCGCCCGGCGCGAAGCGGAACCGCTCGTCGCCGATCCTTGGGAACGCACCGGCGAGCGCCGCGCTGTACGGATGCCGGGGCGCGTCGAAGAGATCCTTCGCCGGGCCGTTCTCGATGACCTGTCCCGCGTACATCACCGCCGCCCGGTCGCAGACCGAGCCGAGCACCGACAGATCGTGGCTGATGAGGACCAGGCCCAGCCCCAGATCGCGGACCAGGTCCGACAGGAGTTTCAGCACCTGGGCCTGGACCATCACATCGAGTGCCGTGGTGGGCTCGTCGGCGATGATGAGCCGTGGCCGGCAGGCCAGCGCCAGCGCGATCATTACCCGCTGCCGCTGCCCGCCCGAGAGCTGGTGCGGGTACGCCGTGGCCCGCTGGGCCGGCAGCCCTACCTGCTCCAGCAGCCCGGCGGCCCGCCGGTCGGCCTCGCGCCGGGTGACGGTCCGCTCGTGCAACTGAATCGGGTCGGCGATCTGGCGGCCGATCCGGCGTACCGCGTTGAGTGAGTGCAGGGCGCCCTGGAAGACCATGGAGGCCCCGGCCCAGCGCACTGCGCGCAGTCGGCCGAAGTTCATGGTGAGCATGTCCTCGCCGTCGAGCAGCACCTGGCCGGTGACCTTGGCCGTCTTCGGCAGCAGCCGCAGCATGGCATGGCTGAGCGTGGACTTGCCGCAGCCTGATTCCCCGGCGATGCCCAGCACCTCGCCGGCGGCGACCGAGAGGTTCACTCCGCGTACGGCGGGCACGGGGCCGTACTGCGGGTGGTAGGTGACACGCAGGTCGTGCAGTTCCAGCAGGCTCATCGCCGGCCTCCTTCGCGCAGCCGGGGATTGAGCACGGTCTCCAGGGTGCGCCCGATCAGGGTGAAGGCGAGGACGACCAGGATCACGCAGATGCCGGGGGGCAGGACGAACCACCATTCGCCGCGGGACATGGCGCCCGACTCGTTGGCGTGGTCGAGGATCGATCCCCAGGACACCTGGGTCGGGTCGCCGAGGCCGAGGAAGGACAGGGTGGTCTCGGAGAGGATCGCGACCGACACGGTGAGCACGGTGTTGGCGATGACCAGCGGCATCGCGTTGGGCAGGACGTGCCGGGTCATCTGGTGCCAGTCTCCCGCCCCGAGGGCCCGTGCCCGCTCCAGGTAGGGGCGGGACCGGATGGTCAGGGCTTGGGCGCACACCAGGCGTGCGGTGGCGGGCCAGGAGGTGATGCCGATGACCACGATGATGTTGAGCAGTGAGGCGCCGAGCAGTGTGGCGAGGACGATCGCCAGCGGTAGGAACGGCAGGACCAGGAACCAGTCGGTCAGGCCCATCAGCACGCTTCGCGACCAGCCCCCGTAGAAGCCGGCCATGATGCCGACGAGGGTGCCGATCACCATGGAGATCGCGGTGGCCGCGAGGCCTACCGTCAGTGATACCCGGGTTCCGTAGAGGAGGAGGGTCAGGATCGAGCGGCCGGTCTCGTCCGTGCCCAGCGGGTGGTTCAGCGAGGGCGCCATGTGGCTGGGGGCTGTGGCCCGGGTGATGTCGAGCCCGGAGGGGTCGGCGAGCAGCGGTGTGCCGAGCGCGACCAGGGCGAAGCCGCCCAGCATGAGCAGCCCGGCAAGTCCGCTGCGGTGGGAGCGGAAGTCCCGCCAGAAGCGGATCGCGGCTGCCTGGCGCCGGGCCCGCGCGATCACGGCGGGGCCGGGGGTGTCAGCGGTGGTGGTCATGCCTCACTCACCCGGGGGTCGAGGACCACGTACAGCAGGTCGGCAAGGAACGTGAACACGATCACGGAGAGGGAGAAGAGGAGGAACACCGCCTGGAGCAGCGGGATGTCGGGGCCGCGCAGCGCGTCGTACGCCAGGTCGCCGAGGCCCGGCCAGGAGAAGACGGCCTCGACGGTGATCGCGCCGCCGATGACGAAGCCGAAGTTCAGGAAGATGAGGGTGATGGTGGGCAGCAGGGCGTTCGGCACGGCGTGCTTGCGGCGGACCATCGCCTCCCGCAGCCCGGTGGCGCGGGCCAGGGTGAGGTAGTCCTGCCCGAGTTCGCAGACCAGTGAGGCACGCATGATGCCGGCGTACTCAGCGAGGTAGACCAGCGACAGGGAAGCCACCGGCAGGGTCATGTGCCAGAGGGTGTCCAGCCAGCCCGCGGGGGAAGAGGGGTCCACGCCGTCCGAGTTGATCCCGGCGCTGGGGAAGAACGGCAGAGCGGTCATCATCACCATGCCGATCCAGAACTCCGGCATGGCGTACAAGGCGAGGGTGGAGCCGGTGGCGACCCGGTCGAAGCGGCTGCCGCGGTGCCAGCCGGCGCGGATACCGATCCGGATGCCGAGGACGGAGGCGATCAGAATGCTGGTGCCCACCAGCAGGACCGTCGGCCACACCCGCTCGCCGACCGCCTGCCACACCGGCGCGTTCTGGCTCACCGAATGGACGGTGGCGGAGAAGGGATTGGAGAGGTAGTCCACGAACTGCTGGCCGACCGGCTGGTCGAGCTTGGCCCGCATCTGGGCGATCTGCTCGGCCGGCATGTTCCGGCCGCGCGTGTACAGGCCGACCGGGTCTCCCGGCAGCAGCCGGAACAGGGCGAAGTTGAAGCACAGGACGAAGAACAGCGTGCCGGCCGCCCAGCCGGCCTTACGCAGGACATAGCGGCTGGTGCCGCCCGGCGCCCGGCCCCGGGCGGGACCGGCCGCGACGGATGAGGTTCTCACAGGGCGATTACTCCCGCTCGTCCGCGGTCCTGGCGCCGCGCCGCCGTACGGCCATCGCGGCGCCGGCGCCGAGGAGCAGGAGGGCGGCGAGGCCGCCGCCGACGTACAGCGTGGTCGAGCCGGTGCCGGATGCGGCCTGCGCGGAGACCGGCCGGACGTTGAGGTACGAGTAGGTGCCCATCTGGAAGAGGTACGCGCCGTCCGGGGCGGGCTGCGGGACGAATCCGGTCCACCTGTCGCTGCGGTACGCGGACAGGTCGTCGTAGTAGTACGTGACGGCGTACGCGGCCTCGTCGTACAGCAGCTTTTGCATCTGCTTGACGGTCGCGGCGCGTTCGGCCGCGTCGGTCTGGGTTGCTTGCAGCTGGTACAGCCGGTCGTATTCGGGGTTGCAGTAGAACGAGTCGGAGAGGTCCGCGTAGACCGTATCGCCGTCCTTGTAACTGCGCTTGTCACAGGTGAAGACGGACAGCATGTAGTCGGGGTCGGGCTCGACTCCCCAGCCCCACTCGAACATGTCGAAGTTGCCCTGGCCTACGGTCTCGGTGAGCGCGTCCTCGGAGATCACCTTGATGGTGACCGGGACGCCGATGCGTTCGTACCAGCTCTTCACGAACTCGCCCGTGCTCTTGGACTGATGGGACTCCTGACGGGTGAGCAGTCGCAGGCTCAGCTGCTTTCCGTCCTTGGCCCGGATGCCGTCCGGGCCCGTCCTCCAGCCGGCCTCGTCGAGCAGCCGGCCGGCCGCTTCGAGGTCGAATTTCTGCGCGTCGGCGCCGGGTGTGTAGTGCAGGTCGGCGTAGAGAGGCGGGATGACCGCGCCGCCGGGACTGCCATGGCCGCCGACAAGGCGCTTGACCAGCGTTTCGCGGTCGATGGCCAGGGACAGCGCCCGGCGGACGCGCTTGTCGCGCAGCGCCGGGTGGCCGTCGCCGATGGGTGTGCCGTCGGAGAGGGCTGCGCCGTTGTTGAAGGAGATCTGGTCGAAGTTGCCCGAGACCCCGGAGCGGGTGGTGACTCCTTCGGCGCCCTCGAGCGAGCCGAAGACGTTGCTCTCCAGGTCGAACGCGTAGTCGATCTCGCCGCGCTTGAGCGCCAGGGCCATGGCATCGGCGTTGTCGAACACCTGGTAGACCAGCCGGTCGATCTTCGGGGCACCGGCCCAGTACTGAGTGTTGGCCTCGAAGGCTATGGACTGGCCCTTCTTGCGCTCGACCAGTTTGAAGGGGCCTGATCCGACGACCGGGCCGTCCTTCGGCTCGTTGCTGAACGACTGGACCTTGTCCTCGTCGATCTTCGACCAGATGTGCTCGGGAAGGATCGGTACCCACAGCTGCTTCATGATGGGTGAGCTGTGCTCGACGTGCAGCACGAGAGTCGTGTCGTCCGGTGCCTCCGCCTTGGTGATGCTGGCGGTGTAGTTGCCGTAGTTGGACTGCTCGTAATCTCCGTTGATGATCCGGTTGAAGGTGTAGGCGGCGTCGCGCGCGGTCAGCGGCGCGCCGTCGCTCCACTTCACGCCCTCGCGGATCCGGTAGGTCCAGCTCTTGCCGTCCTCCGCCTCCGTCCAGGAGGTGGCCAGGCGCGGTTCGGGCGAGAAATCCTTCTCGCTCCAGCCCATCAGCAGGTCGTAACTGACGCTCCACATTTCGTACGACTCCTGCACGATCCCGGTGAACGGGTTCAGCGAGTCGGGGTCGTTCGGAATCCCCACGGTGAAGGTGTGCTTGCTGTTGCTTTCGGCGGCCGGGGGGGAGCTTCCGGCGTACGCGGCGCTCTGGGCCGCGAATGATCCGGTGAGGGTCAGCGCGCACCCGAGCAGCAGGGCGGCGGCCCGAGTCGCGCTCCGGCTGCGGTGGGGCAGAGCTGGGGCTGGGGCGGGCGGAGCAGCGGACAAGGCGGCCTCCCGGGGCAGGTGATCAGCGGACACAGTGTCTGTCGATCGATCGATCGAGTCAAGGGTGAATTCAATGCGTCAAAAGTCCGTCCGAAGCCGCACGGAGCAAACAATTCCGTAGCTGCTCGGGGGTACTTGGCGGCCCTACCAGGTGCTAGCGTCCGCCCATGCTTCAGCCCCCGCACGACCTTGTCGCCCAGCTGACCGCCCCGGTGGCGCCGCGAGGCGAGCTGGTGCGCACCCTGCACGGTGTGGGCCGGCCCGATGAGTACGACTGGCTCAGCGATCCCACCGCGGCGGCGCCTCATCTGGCCGCGGAACGCGCCTACTACGAGGCCATGACCACACACCTCGGCCCGCTCCGCGACGCTCTCGCCGCGGCGATGGCCCCCCGCGCCGCCGGGCCCCGTAGCAGCGTCGAATGGTGTCAGGGCGGGTACCGCTACCGCACCGAGACTCCCGAAGGCGCCGACCACGAGCGCCTGCTGCGCCGCGCCGGCGCACCCGGCGCCCCCGATGAGATCCTGCTCGACCTCCCCTCTCTCACCGGCGGATCGGACCATGTCGACACCGGAGTCCGCGAGGTCAGCCCCTGCGGCACCCTCCTCGCCTACTCGGTCGACACCACGGGCGAGGAGGTGTACGAGCTGCGGTTCCGCGACCTGGCCAAAGGCGAGGACCTGCCGGACCGGATACCCCGCAGCTACTACACCGGTGCCTGGTCCGCCGACTCCGCCGCGTTCTACTACACCGTCCCCGACGCGATCCACCGGCCCCACGAGGTCCGCCTGCACCGCCTCGGTCGCCCCGCCGAGGACGACGCTCTGGTACTGCGCGAGGACGACGCCCGCTTTGAACTCACCATCGCGGCCACCCGCTCCGGCAGACTCATCACCGTCACCGCCGCCTCCCGCGACACCACCGAGGAGTGGCTGCTCGACCCCGCCGACCCGGCTGCCCCGCCGCGATCCGTCGCGGGCCGAACGGCGGGCACCGAGTACCGAGCCGACCACGACGCGGCCCGCGACCGGCTCGTCATCACCACCGACCGCGGCGCCCGCGAGTACCAGGCCGTTACCGCACCCGTCGACGAACCCGGGCAGTGGAACACCCTGCACCCCGCGCGCCCCGGCGAACGCCTGGTCCGTACCGACTGCTTCGCCCGCCACCTGGTGCTCACCCTGCGCCGGGACGGCGCCCCACTGCTGCGCGTGCTCCCGCTCGACCCGGGGGCCGAACCGTACGAACTCCACGCCGAACTCCCTGCCGGCCGGATCGCCGCCGTACACAACCACAGCTACCAGAGCACCACGCTGACCATCGAGACCGGCTCGTACACCGAGCCCACACGCTGGTGGACCGTCGATCTCGACTCCGGTGTCCGCACCCTGCTCACAACCGAGGAAACCCCCGCTCACCACCCTGGCGACTACGTCACCGAGCGCCGCCTGGCAGCCGCCCCCGACGGCACCCTGATCCCCGTCACCCTCACCCGCCGAGCCGACACGCCCCTCGACGGGACGGCCCCCTGCCTCCTCTACGCCTATGGAGCCTACGAGGCTGTGGACGAGCCGTCCTACGACCCGGCGCTCGCAGCGCTCCTCGACCGCGGCGTGCTCTACGCCCACGCCCATGTCCGCGGTGGTGGCGAACTCGGGCGCGCCTGGTGGCAGGGCGGCCGCCTGGCCACCAAGGCGAACACGTTCACCGACCATCTCGCGGTCGCCGACTGGCTGGAGGCCGAAGGCCTGGCCGACGGACGTCGCATCGCCACCCGTGGCCTGTCCGCCGGCGGGCTGCTGCAGGCCGCGGTCTACGGGATGCGCCCAGAACGATGGGCCTGCGTCGTAGCCGAGGTCCCCTTCGTCGACGTCGTCACCGCCATGCTCGACGCGGATCTCCCGCTCACCGTCAACGAGTGGGAGGAGTGGGGAGACCCGAGCCGTTCTGAGGAGTTCGCGTGGATGCTCGCGTACTCCCCGTACGACAATCCGCCTCCCGCGGCCGGCCGCCCGCCACTGCTGGTGACGGGCGCGGTCAACGACCCGCGCGTACTGGTCCGCGAGCCGGCCAAATGGGTCGCCCGGCTGCGTGCCACGGCCGACCCGCAGCGCAGCGCCCCGGTGCTCTTCCGGGTGGAGACGGGGGAAGGCGCGCACTCCGGTCCGCCCGGCCGCCTGGCGCATCTGCGCTACGAGGCCGAGGTGTTCGCCTACATTCTGGATGCCTTCGTCCAGCGATAGCCGCGCTGGCTGGGGCGGCCGCCGCTACGTCGAGGCGTGAGGTACGCCGGTTGGGCCCGCGGCGCCGGGCGTGTACTCCCGGCCGGCGCCGCACGCGCCCGTCACTGCACGCGGCCGGCCGCCCGCAGCAGATCCAGCACCGGCTCCAGCGGCAGCGCCTCCATGGTGCGGCCGTCCCGGCCGGTGACGGTCCGCGCCTGGAACAGGGAGTTCAGGACAGCCTCCTCGGTGGCCTCCACCACACCCGCGAAGTACGGGTCGAGAAGGCGCCCCGAGACCGGCGCGGCCGACGGCGACTTGCCGCGGGCCGTCCGCAGCCCCGTCGCGAAGGCGAAGAAGATCTCCCCGCTGCCGTGGTGCGCGGTTGAGCCCGTCCGGGCCAGGCCCAGACCGGCCCGCCGGGCCAGACGCTCGCAGCCCGCCGCGTCTAGCCGGCCGTCCGTCGCGATGACGACGATGCACGAGCCCGCCGGGCCGGGCTGCTTCCGCTCCGGCGGCGTGGACGGCAGCAAGCGCCCGACCGGCACCCCGTCGACGGTCAGCCGCTCCCGCTCGCCGAAGTTGGTCATCGCCAGCACCCCGACCGTAGCGCCGTCGGGCAGGACGCGGGACGCCGTCCCGATGCCGCCCTTGAAGCCGAGGCAGCTCATCCCGGTACCGGACCCGACCGCTCCTTCCTGCGGCGCGTTGCGCGCCGCGGCGGACGCCGCGCCCGAGGCCCGGGCGGCGTGCAGCGCTGCCGCCACGTCCTGGCGGGAGACCTGCATCCGCCGGGCGTCGTTGAGGAAGGAGTCGTCGCACTCGGCGACGACCGGGATGACGACGTCGTCGCCGATCCCCTCGTCCTCCTCGATCAGCAGCTCGCAGGCCGCGTCGTACACCCGGCCGAGCTGCATGGTCGAGGTGAGGAAGACCGGAGTCTCCAGCAGGCCCCACTCGGCCGCCGCCAGCAGGCCGGTGCACTCCCCGGCGCCGTTGAGCACCGCCCCGCCGGCCGGAATGGGCGCGCGGGACGTGCTGCCCCCGGGGTCGATGACCGTGACACCGGTCCGGGCGGCGCCGCGGCCCAGGGGCGGCGCCGGCTCGTCCCGTATCACCGTCGCGTGACCCACTCCGACGCCCGGCACGTCGACGATCGACGCGGTGGGGCCGCTCGGCAGCAGCCCGATCCGGATGCCCAGTTCCAATACGCGTGGCATCGCGGACGTCACCCCGCTGCCGGGGTCGCGGGCAGCCAGCGGTAGCGGGTCCACTGGTCGGCGGGGAAGGCGCCGAGGCTGCGGTAGAAGGCCGCCGCGTCCGCGTTGCCGCGCATCACGTCCCATTCGATCCGTCCTCCGGTGCGGGCACGCAGCTCGTCCAGCAGGGCACGGCCGAGGCCGTGGCGCCGGAACTCGGGGCTGATGTAGAGGTCTTCCAGCCAGATGCCGCTGCACCCGGCCCAGGTCGAGAACGTCGGGAACCACAGAGCGGTCCCTGCCACCGTGCCGGCCGCGTCCGGAGGTTCGGCGATCAGCGCCCGTAGCGTCGGATCCGGGCCGAAGAGATGGCCGGCCAGGCCGTCCAGGGTGAGCGCGATCTCGTCCGCGGCGCCCTCGTGCGCGGCATGCTGGACCATCAGGGCATGGATGTCCGCTACATCGGCGGGGACGGCTTCACGGATGACGGGCACGGCGGGGCCTCTCTGAAGTCTCTTCGGGTCTCTGTTCGCTGTGATCTGTGCGGGTGTCCGGGTGGAGAAGTCAGTGCCTTGCGGCCGGAAGCCTCAACTGCCAGATCTCCTCGACCAGTTTCCGGGCAGGTGCGAGGTCGGTGACGAAGGGAGCGGCCTGGGCGCCGGGGCCGCAACCCAGCGCGGAGAGCGCGATGCGCGCGTGCTCTGCGGCGATCTCATCCAGTCCCAGCGGGCCGTCGGGCGCGTACCAGCCGGCGACGGCGGAGCACATCTCCAGCAGCGCGAGCCGTACAACCGTCGGCTGTCCGGCGGTGAAGACCCCGGCGGCGCGGCCGGCCTCGATCGTCTCCCGCCAGTGCCCCTCGTACTGGTCGCGCAGTTCCACCGCGGCGGCGCGGTGCTCACCGCCGAGGGCGCGCAGTTCATGGTCGACGACCGTGGTCTCGCTGGGATGGAGCGCGTGCGACAGGACGTGGACGTGGACCAGGCCGGCGATCCGCTCCTCCGGGGATGCCGCGCGCTCGGCCACCCGTGCGGCGGCGCCGGTCAGCCGTTCGAGGCTGCTGCGCATGATGGCGAAGAGCAGGGCGTCCTTGGAGCCCATGTAGTGGTAGAGGGTCGCCGAGGACAGCCCGGCGGCTTCGGCGAGTTCGCGGATTCCGGTGCCGTGGAAGCCCTTGGCGGCGAACAGCTCGACGGCGGCCCGCCAGACCCGCACCCGGGTGGCCTCCTGGTCGCCTCCGGCTGGACGGACGGCCGTTGCCTTGGGCATACGGGAGTCTCCTTCTGCGGCTCTTCCGGTCTTGACGGCCGGGTGGGTGATCCCTAGCTTACAGCTGTCGATCGATCGATCGACAGAGTGTCGGCGATGCTCCGGCGCATCGCCCAGCTTCGCACGAGGAGCCACGTGACCGAGCCTGAATCCACTGTCGGCTACACGCGGGAGGACGACATCGCGCTCATCCGCCTCGACCGCGCGCATCGGCTCAACGCGGTCGTCCCCGCCCTGGTCGAGGATCTCCTCCAGGCCCTGGAACGGGCCCAGCACGACGGCGTGCGGGCCGCGGTGCTGTCCGGCAGCGGTCGCGCCTTCTGCGCCGGGCACGACCTGAAGGAACCGCCGGAGCGTGATGAGATCGGCGCCGCCCGGGCGAGGATCGACCGCATACAGGACGTCACCCGCGCCATCCGCCAGGCCCCCTTCCCCGTCATCGCGGCCGTGCACGGCTACGCGCTGGGCGCCGGCTGCGAGTTCGCCCTGGGCTGCGACCTGGTGGTCGCCTCAAAGGACGCCCGCTTCGGCTTCCCGGAGACCACCGTCGGACTGAGCGTCACGGGCGGGATCTCCCGGCTGCTCACCGCCACCCTCGGACCCCTCAAGGCCAAGGAACTCGTGTTGCTCGGTGAGCAGTTCGACGCGGTCGAAGCGGCCCGACTCGGCCTGGTCGCCCGGGTCGTCGAGCCGGGCGCGCACGAGAGTGTGGCGATGGAACTGGCCCGGACCCTGACGGACAGGCCGCCGCTCGCGCTGAGCCTCGCCAAACACAGCCTGGACGCCGGACTCGACTCCACCCTGGAGGAAGCCTTCGGCCGCGAGACCGCCGACGCACTGCTGACCCTCTCCGCCGGCGAGGCGGACGACGGCCGCGACGCATTCGCTGCCCGAGAGGAGAGTGCCCAGTGAGCCCCGAACAGGTCGAGGACCTCGACACCCTGGTACGGCGGGCCGCCGCCCGCTGGGGCGAGCGCACCGCGTGGACCTTCGACGCCCGCGGCGAGCAGCTCACCTTCCGTCAGGTCGAGGAGGGCGTCACACGCATCGCCGCCCAGCTGGCGGATCTCGGCATCGGGCACGGCGACCGGGTCGCGCTGCTGCTTCGCAACCGCCCCGCGTTCCCGCTCACCTGGCTGGCGCTGGCCCGCCTCGGCGCGGCCATGGTGCCGGTCAACACGAACTACCGGAGCCACGACGCCGCTCATCTACTCATCGACTCGGGCGCCCGGCTGCTGGTCACGGACCAGGAGTTCCGCGCGCTGGCGGACGAACTCCTCACCGCGGTGCCCGCCCTGGAGCGGGTGTGGGATGTGGACAACCCGGTACCCCGGCGCCCGCAGGCCCCGCGTCCCGCCCCAGCCGCCATACCCACCCCCGAGGACCTGGCCAACATCCAGTACACCTCCGGCACCACCGGCAAGCCCAAGGGCTGCCTGCTGCCGCACCGCTACTGGACGGTCCTCGCGCAGAGCATGGTGAGCGAATTCCCCCACCTCGGCGAGAACGACGTGATGCTCACTGCCCAGCCCTTCCACTACATCGACCCGCAGTGGAACGTCGCCGCCGCACTGCTCTGCGGCGCCCACCTCATCGTCCTCGACCGCTTCCACCCGGCAACCTTCTGGGAACACGTCCGGACCTACGGTGTCACGTACTTCTACTGCCTCGGTCTGATGCCAGGCCTGCTGCTGAGAATGCCGCCGCACGCGCTGGACCGCAGCCACCGAGTACGCGCGATCCAGGCATCCGCCATACCGCACGCGCTCCACCGGCAGCTGGAGGAGCGCTGGGGCGTCCCCTGGTACGAGGCCTTCGGCATGACCGAAACCGGCGCAGACCTGCGGGTCGACGCGGACGGCCACGACGCGGCCGTCGGCACCGGCTGCGTCGGGCGGCCCACCGCCCGCCGCGACGTCCGCATCACCGGACCCGACGGTGCGCCCGTGCCGCGCGGCGAGACAGGGGAGATCGTGCTGCGCGGGATCGGCCTGATGGACGGATACCTGGGCCGGCCGCAGGCCACCGCCGAGGCGTTCCGCGGCGGCTGGTTCCACACCGGCGACCTCGGCCGGATGGATGAGCACGGCAACATCTACCACCTCGGCCGCACCAAGGACATGATCCGCCGCAGCGGCGAGAACATCTCCGCCGCCGAAGTGGAGGAGGTACTACAGCTCCATCCCGCCGTGCGCACGGCCGCCGTGATCGCCGTACCGGACGACCTGCGCGGCGAGGAAGTCAAGGCCTACGTCATCGGCGAGGGGACCGACCCCGACGAGCTGGCAGCCCACTGCCTCGCACGGCTCGCCTACTTCAAGGTCCCCCGCTACTGGGAGTTCCGCGACACGCTCCCACTGACCGATTCGCAGCGCGTGGCCAAGGGCGAACTCCTCGCCCAGCCCGACCTGCTGGCCCGATCGTACGACCGGGCCCAGAAAGCGTGGCGATGACGCATGCGCATCGACACGATCCTCACCAACCTCACCGCGCTCACCCTGGACGAGAGCCGCCCGAGCGCCCACCGCATCGGCCTGCACCACGGGCGAATCATCGCGCTCGACGAGGAGCTGGACAGCCTGCGCGCGGAACACACCGTCGACCTCGGCGGCGCCTGCGTCGTCCCCGGCTTCAACGACGCACACAACCACATGGCCCTATACGGCCTCTCACGCGCCGAACTCGACCTCTCCAGCCCGCCGCTCGGCAATCTCGACGAGCTGTACGCCGCCGTAGCCGAACGCGCCGGGCAGCTGCCGCCCGGCAGCTGGCTGATCGGTTCCGGCTACGACCAGAACAAGCTGGGCGGCCACCCCCACCGGGACGTGCTCGACAAGATCGCCCCCGACCACAAGGTGTGGCTCAGGCACACCTCCGCCCACATGTGTGTCGTCAACTCCCGTGTCCTGCAGGCGATCAGTCATGATTCTCCGCACAGCGTCCCAGTACCCGAGGGCGGCCGGATCGCCCGCGACGCCGACGGGCACCCCACCGGGCTGATCGAGGAGCAGGCCCAGCAGCTGGTCCGCGACCTGGTCTACCCGTACTCCACGGCGCAGCTGGCCGACGCCATCGCGACGGCGAGCGACGACTACCTGCGCGAGGGCATCACCTCCTGCACGGAGGCCGGAATCGGCCACGGCTGGATCGGCCACTCACCCATCGAAGCAGCCGCGTACCAACAGACTCGGGCGGCGGGGCGGCTCGGCGTACGGGTGCGACTCATGGTCAGCGCCGACTCGCTCCACGAGGTCGGCCACCACGCCCAAGACGCGTCCGGGCTCGGGCTGGATCTCGGGCTGCACACCGGCTTCGGCGACGACTGGCTGAGCCTGGGCGCCGTGAAGTTCTTCTCAGACGGCTCACTCATCGGCCGCACCGCGGCCATGTGCTGCGATTTCGAAGGCGAGACGGGCAACCGGGGCTATCTGCAGGCCGACGAGCACCAGCTGCGCGAACGCATAGCCGCCGCGCACGCCGCGGGCTGGCAGGTGGCCGCCCACGCGATCGGTGACCGGGCCATCGACATCGTCCTCGACGCGTACGAAAGTGCCGCGCTGCGGTTCCCCCGCGCCGGCACCCGCCATCGCATCGAACACTGCGGCGTCACCCGCCCCGACCAGCTCGCCCGGCTGCGCGCCCTCGGCGTGATCCCCGTGCCGCAAGCCGCCTTCATCGGCCGGCTCGGCGACGGGATGCGCGCGGCCCTGGGCCCCGACCGGGAAGCCTGGTGCTACCGGCATCGCAGCTTCCTGGAAGCGGGCCTGACCGTACCCGGCAGTTCCGACCGTCCGATCGTCCCCGGGGCACCGCTGCGCGGCATCCACGACATGGTCAACCGCCGTACCGAGACCGGTGCACTGCTGGGACCCCAGGAGTCCGTCACCGCCCTGGACGCCTTGCGCGCGTACACGCTCGGCTCCGCGTACGCGGGCTTCGAAGAACACCTCAAGGGCAGCATCCAGCCCGGCAAACTGGCCGACCTGACCGTCCTGGACAGGGACCCCACGGCCACGCCACCGCCACGGCTCGCGGACACCACCGTGCTGGCCACCCTCGTCGGCGGCCGCTTCGGCTTCGACGGCCCAGGATTCTCCCGGTCCCGCACCACGGACGACACCCTCATCGAGAGGCCCCACTCATGACGCTACTGAACGAGCAGGCCCTGGCCCTGGCCGAGAAGCGCTCCGCCCACAACTACAACCCGCTGCCCGTCGTCATCACCGAAGCCCGCGGAGCTTGGGTCACCGACGTGGAGGGCCGACGCTACCTCGATTGCCTGGCGGGCTACTCCGCGCTCAACTTCGGTCACGGCCACCCGGACATCCTCGCCGCCGCACGGCAACAACTCGAACGCGTGACCCTCACCAGTAGAGCCTTCCACCACGACCGCTTCGGCGAGTTCTGCACCGAACTCGGCGACCTGGCCGGCAAGGAGATGGTCCTGCCGATGAACACGGGAGCCGAGGCTGTGGAGACCGCAATCAAGGTGGCCCGCAAGTGGGGATACGAAGCCAAGGATGTGCCCTCTGACGAGGCCACGATCGTCGTCGCCGAGAACAATTTCCACGGCCGGACGATCTCAATCGTGAGTTTCTCCACCGATCCGGTGGCCCGCGACGGCTTCGGTCCGTACACCCCGGGCTTCCGGACCGTTCCGTACGGCGACGCGGCCGCGATCGAGCACGCGATCGACGACACCACAGTCGGGGTTCTGCTCGAGCCCATCCAGGGCGAGGCCGGCGTCCTCGTTCCACCCCCAGGATACCTGCGCCAGGTCCGCGACATCTGTACCCGTCGGGGCGTGCTGTTCCTCGCCGATGAGATCCAGTCCGGGCTCGGCCGCACCGGTGCCACCTTCGCCTGCGACCACGAAGGCGTGGTTCCGGACGTCTATATCCTCGGTAAGGCACTCGGTGGCGGCGTCGTACCGGTATCCGCAGTGCTGGCCGACCGTGAGGTGCTGTCCGTGATCCGGCCCGGCGAACACGGCAGTACCTTCGGCGGGAATCCGCTCGCCTGCGCGGTCGGACTGGCTGTCGTCCGGTTGCTCGCGACGGGCGAGTACCAGCAGCGGGCCCGGGAGCTCGGCGCGCAACTGCACGAACGCCTTTCCGGGCTCATCGGCCAGGGCGTCACCGCGATCCGTGGGACGGGCCTGTGGGCCGGCATCGACATCGACCCGTCCCTCGCCACCGGCCGTGAGCTGTGCGAGGAACTGGCCTCGCGCGGCGTACTCGCCAAGGACACCCACGGCTCGACCATCCGACTTGCTCCACCTTTGGTCATCGACGGGCATGAGATCGACTGGGCGGTCGGCTGCCTCGCCGACGTCCTGGGCGTAAGGGTGCGTTGATCTGCACGACGAGCCGGCGAAATAGCCTGCCCGGCGACGTGTTGTCCGGCCTACGCGAGGTGGGGGCCGATACGTTGCCCTTCGTGGGCGGAATGACACATCTCGGCGCCATTGCCGCCATCCCGGCACAAGGTCCAGATGGTGACACTCGCCCCCCCAGAGAATCGCATGTGTCCCCGAGGGAAGAGGTCACCGTGCACTACGGCAGCGGGAACTACGAGGCATTCGCACGTCCGCGCAAGCCTGAGGGGGCGGAGCGGAAAACGGCATGGTTCGTGGGCTCCGGAATCGCTTCCCTTGCCGGCGCCGCCTTCCTCATCCGCGACGGACACATGAGCGGCGACCGGATCACCGTCCTGGAACAGCAGAAACTTCCGGGGGGCGCGCTGGACGGCATCAAGGAGCCGGAGAAGGGCTTCGTCATCCGCGGCGGCCGCGAGATGGAAGACCACATGGAGTGCCTGTGGGACCTGTTCCGGTCGATCCCCTCGATCGAGGTCGAGGGCGCCTCGGTCCTCGACGAGTTCTACTGGCTGAACAAGGACGACCCCAACTTCTCCCTGCAGCGGGTCACCGAGAACCAGGGGCAGGACGCTCACACCGACGGGCTGTTCGCCCTCAGTGACCGTGCGCAGAAGGACATCTTGAGGATCTTCCTCGCTACTCGCGAGGAGATGGAGGGCAAGCGCATCAACGAGGTCTTCGGCCGAGACTTCCTGGACAGCCATTTCTGGCTGTACTGGCGCACGATGTTCGCCTTCGAGGAGTGGCACAGTGCCCTGGAGATGAAGCTGTACCTGCACCGCTTCGTGCACCACGTGGGCGGTCTTCCCGACCTGTCCACTCTGAAGTTCACCAAGTACAACCAGTACGAGTCGCTCGTGCTCCCGCTGACCCGGTGGCTGGTCGGCCAGGGAGTGACCTTCCAACTCGACACCGAGGTCACCGACATCAGCTTCGACGTCACCTCGGACCGTAAACAGGCGACCCGCATCCACTGGATCTTCGCCGGAGAGGTGGGGGGATGCGACCTCGGCGCGGACGACCTCGTCTTCACCACGATCGGTTCCCTCACCGAGAACTCGGACAACGGCGACCACCACACCGCGGCCCGCCTGGATGAGGGCCCGGCCCCGGCATGGGATCTCTGGCGAAAGATCGCGAGCCACGATGAGTCCTTCGGCCGCCCCGAAGTGTTCTGCGGCAACATCCCCGAGAGCAAATGGGAGTCGGCCACCGTCACCACACTCGACTCGCGGATCCCGAAACTGATCCAGAAGATCGCCAAACGCGACCCGTTCAGCGGCAAGGTCGTCACGGGTGGCATCGTCACCATCAGGGATTCCAGCTGGCTCATGAGCTGGACGGTCAACCGGCAGCCCCACTTCAAACAGCAGCCGGCCGACCAGATCGTCGTGTGGCTCTACGGGCTGTTCACCGACCGCCCCGGCGACTACGTGAAGAAGCCGATGCAGGACTGCACCGGGGAAGAGATCACCCAGGAGTGGCTCTACCACCTCGGCGCCCCCACCGACGAGATCAGCGAACTCGCCGCGAACGGCGCCACGTGCGTGCCGGTGATGATGCCCTACGTCACCGCCTTCTTCCTGCCCCGCCGGGCAGGGGACCGCCCGGATGTGGTACCCCGGGGAGCGGTGAACTTCGCGTTCATCGGCCAGTTCGCCGAGACCACCCGCGACACGATCTTCACCACCGAGTACTCCGTACGCACAGGCATGGAAGCCGCCTACCAACTGCTCGGCATCGAACGCGCCGTCCCGGAAGTGTTCAACTCCACCTACGACATCCGCAGACTGCTGGAAGCCGCCAGCCGGCTGCGGGACGGCGAGACACTCCACCTGCCAGGCCCCCAGATCCTTCGCAAGCAACTGCTACGCAAGCTGGACTCCACCGAGATCGGCGAACTGCTGACGGAATTCGGCCTCATCCCCGACACGCAATAGCCGAGGCGGCTCATTCCCGGCGGGCAGATGGCCGCGTTGGATGCCAGGGAGACGGAGGTGTGGCGGGTGCGGGCCAGCAGCATCGGCGTGGATGCGATCGTCTTCACTTCTTCTTCGTAGCCGCAGCGATCCGGTCGGCATGCGTGCGGTACGCCTTGCGCCCTGCCGGGGTGGAGCCGTCATCGGCGAGGGCGGCGCACTGCTCAAGCACGGCCTGGTGGAGCGCGAGCGGGGCGGTGACCCGCACCTGAGTAGCCCCGCCCTCGGCGGATGGTCCGGCCGCTGCACAGCGCCTCGCGGACAGCGGCGTCCTGGGTGCCCTCAAGGTGGTCGGCGAGCAGGCCGGGCGCGTCGATGGCATGCGGGTGTCCGGGCTCGGGCGCCTGCTCCTGGTCCCCGGCCACACCGCCCAGTTGTGGGACGACGTCATTCGGGATGTCGCGGGCTCCGGCCGCATCCAGGATGGTCTTGGGTGCCACGCCGTACCGCCGGGCGAGCCCCTTCACTGCGGCGCCCTCGCCGTACGCCTTCACGGTGTCGGCGACCGGGTACTCGTCGAGGGTGGCCGGGTGGATGAGGATCTTGCCGGAGCCGCTGCGGCGGCGACGCCCTCGCTGATCATGTCGCGCTGGAACTCCAGGACCCCGGCGCGAACAGCTTGGTCTGCGGGTCGTCGGCGGCGAGATCGAAGCCGGACCAGGCGCCGGTCGCGATGCGCAGGTGCAGGCCGCGCCGCTGGAGAACCTCCCGGATCTGATGACGTCCTTGGTTGAGCGGAACAGGCGAGCGGCATCCGCGATGCGGATGGTGTCGCCTACCGCCGCCTCGTCGAGCAGCCGCCGGAACCCGGCCCGGTTGATTGCGCAGACGCGGGACGACGTGGCCGGGTCCTTGTACTGGGGGGCGCCGCACTTTGAGGCTGATCCATTATCAGGGTGTCCACGCCAAAAGGATCAGCCTCAGCGTGCCATTACCCCGGAGGGGTGGTCGTACCGGTTGCGCGGCGCAGCAGGACCGCGGTGAATTGCTGGGAGGTTCCCCACGGGGTCTGGTGGTCCTCCCCTGCCGTGTCGACGAGCTGAAAGCCGGGGAACTGCTCGGCGAGTTCGGCGTGGGTGTAGCGAACGATCGGCAGGCCGCTGCACATGGTCGGGCCGTCCGGGCCGAACGTCGCCACGACGAGCCATCCGCCCGGTCGCAGAGAGCGTTGCAGCGACGCCAGGTAGTCGGCGCGCTCTTCCGGTTCGGTGAGGAAGTGGTAGACGGCTCTGTCGTGCCACAGCGCGTAGGTGCGGCCCATCCGGAGGTCGAGCACGTCGGCGACGGTCAGGACGACGTCCTCGCCCGTGTGGCCGAGCCGGTCCCGGACGGTCTGCAGGGCGGTGACTGACAGGTCGACGGCCGAGAGGTCGCGGTAACCGCGTTCCACCAGGTGGTCTACCAGCGTCGACCATCCGGCCCCGACATCGATGATCGGCTCGTCGGGGCCGAGTCCGGTCTCGTCGACCAGGCCCAGGGAGAGCGCTGGGACCGACTGCCACCAGGAGACTCCGTCCACGTTCTTGCCGTGATGGATCTCTTCCCAGAACGTCGCGCGGGCCGCTGCGTTGTCGGGGCGCGCCATGCCGTCGGTCATAGCTCCGACGATAGACCCCAGGGGACTGGTTCGCAGAAGCGGACGACGACATCACCGTGTCGTCATCACTGATCAGCTCTACGCCGGGCAGTGTCGCCGCTACCGTGGGAGACATGACTCAGCCGGCTGATCCTGATCGGGCGCCGAATCCCCTCGGTGAGGTCGCTGCCCTCGTCGACGGCGGTGACATGGACTGTGGGAGTGGTCTGCTGCTGCTGATCACCCGTGCGATGAGGCGTCTGGAGCCCGGGCAGCTGCTCGGTGTGCGCAGCGCGGAGGTCAGCGTGGTCACCGACCTGCCGGCCTGGGCGGACCTGGTCGGGCACGATGTGGTGACCGAGTTCGCCGAGTCGGCCGAAGGTCCATGGTGGTTCGCGGTGAGCAAGACAGGCGTGTCCACCCGTCCGGACACGGTCTTCAGCCGGGGCGAGCGGACACCAGTGGGCCGACGACTGTGGATCTATACCAATTTCAACTGCAATCTCGCCTGCAAGTACTGCTGTGCCGAATCCTCTCCGAAGGCCGTCGCGCGGCGCTTCGATCCCGCTGTCGCCACTGTTGTCTTCGCCGAGTTCCTCCACCAGGGAGGCCGCGAGGTGTTCTTCACTGGCGGCGAGCCCTTCATGCACCCCGAGCTCGGTGCCCTGGTGGCCGCCGGCGCCGGCCTGGAGCGCACCGTCCTGACGAACGGCATGATCTTCGCAAGGGGCAGCCGCCGCGACACCCTGGAGAGCCTGGACCGTGAGGTGGTGCTGCAGATCAGCCTCGACTCGGCCACGCCCGAGCTGCACGACCGGCAACGGGGTGCCGGCTCGTGGTCGAAGGCCATGGACGGCATCGCGCTGGCCCGTTCCCTCGGGTTCCGGGTGCGGGTGGCCGCCACGTTGTACGACGAGGACCCGCAGGGCGTCGACGCGCTGCACCGGCGCCTCGACGATGCCGGGATCGCTCCCGAGGACCGTGTCATCCGCCCCGTGGCCCAGGAAGGTTTCGCGACCGAGGGAGTGCACGTCTCCCTGGAGAGTCTCGAGCCGGAGCCGACTCTCACCGCGGACGGCGCCTGGTGGCACCCGGTGGCCGTCACCAACCCGCACCTGCGGATCGCCGACGCCCCGCTGCCGCTGTCCGAGGTCTTCGGCGTGGTGCGCGACACCCTCGCCGTACAGGACGCCGCCGCCCGGTCGGGACGTGAGGTCTTCCGCTGCGCCTGAGCAGGACTCACCGGCCCACCACAGATGAAGGAGACACCGATGACGACCGCACCCGGGGGGAAGAATCTCGTCCGCTGGCTCTTCGCTCCCGCGGCAGACGACGTCCCTCGCGGACACGCCGCCGCGCGGTGTTCCTCCGCGTCCTGCTCGGCCTGATGTGGCTCTACAACGTCCACGGCCGTGGTCGCCCTGGCGGTCGCCGGTGCTCGGGACCGATCTTCATCCCGCGACTGATCTCGAGCGCGCGATCACCATCCGCCCGGCGGTAAGGGAGAGCAGTGCCCAGGAACCCGTTGACCCGTCGCACCTTCCTCCTCGGCACCGGTGCGACGCTGGTGCTGAGCGCCTGTGGCAGCGGAGGCGCGGGCGGTTCGGATGACCGGCGTCTCGGACTCTCCGCCATCCCCGACCAGGACCCCGAACTCCTGGGCCGGCTCTACCCGGCGGTTGCCGAACGGTTCGCCGCTGCCACCGGCCTCCCGGTGGCCTACCGGCCCGTCACCGACTACACCGCGGTGGTGCGTGCCTTCGAGATCGGCGACATCCACCTGGCCTGGATGGGCGGGCTCACCGGCGTCCAGGCACGCGCACGCGTTCCCGGTGCCACCGCTCTCGCGCAGCGTGACATCGATGCCGACTTCCGCAGTGTGTTCATCGCAGGCGCCGACTCCGGTCTGCGGCCGTTCGACGCGATCGACGGTTTGCGGTCTCTCGCCGGACACACCCTCACCTTCGGCAGCGAGACGTCCACTTCGGGTCGGCTCATGCCGCAGTTCTTCATGCGGAAGGCGGGACTTGAGCTGAGCGATCTACGAGGGGCACCGGGCTTCTCCGGTTCGCACGACGCCACCATCGAGGCGGTCGCCACCGGCAGTTTCGAGGTCGGGGCCGTCAACGAGCAGGTGTGGAAGGCGAGTGCGGCGGCCGGCGAGATCGACTTGAGCGGGGTGACGGAGTTGTGGCGCACCCCCGGCTATGCCGACTACCACTGGCTGGCGCGTCCGGATCTCGACGAGGCCTTCGGGTCCGGCACCCGGCAGAAGGTGCTCGACCTGCTCCTGGATCTCGACGCCAGGGATTCCGAGGACGCGGAGATTCTGCGGCTCTTCGGAGCGCAGTCGTTCATCCGGACCGAGAACTCCGCCTACGACCGCATCGAGGATGTGGCCCGCGACCTGGGGCTGCTGCGGTGAACGCCTCGCCCGTGCTCCGGCTGTGCGGGGTCGGGCACAGCTACGGCTCGCACGAGGCGCTGCGCGATCTCGACCTCACCGTCCACGCGGGCGAACGTGTGGCGGTTCTCGGTACCAGCGGCGCCGGGAAGAGCACGCTGCTGGCACTGCTCAACGGATCGCTGACGCCGACCACGGGCACGGTGGAGGTCTTCGGCGAGAACCCGGCGCTCCTGTCGGCCTCACGGCTTCGACTGCTCCAGCGGCGCATCGGCACGGTGAGCCAACACCTAGCCCTGATCGAACAGGTCCGGGTGCTGCACAACGTCAACGTGGGCAGGCTCGGTGAATGGAGTACGCCCCGTGCCCTGGCCTCACTGGTCTGGCCCCGGTCACTCGACGTCGTGCGGGATGCCCTCGCCCGCGTCGACCTGAGCTGGGCGCTCCACGAGCGCACCGAACGTCTCTCCGGCGGCGAGCGGCAACGGGTGGCGATCGCCCGCCTCCTGGTACAGGACCCGGAACTGGTGGTAGCCGACGAGCCCGTCTCCAGCCTCGATCCCGTCCGCGCGGCACGAACCCTCGGCCTGCTCAGCACCTCGTCGCACGTGCGCACACTCGTGGTGAGCCTGCACCAGCCGTCACTCGCCAAAGAGCACTGTGCCCGCATCGTGGGTCTGCGCGACGGCCGCATCGTTCTCGACGGTCCCGCGGCCGACATGAGTGATGCCGCACTGCACGACCTGTACGCACTCGCATGACGCTCCAACCAGTCCGCTCGCCGTCACCGCCGGCCGGAACTGATCGAAAGGGCATCAGCGGGCTACGGGTGACGCTGCGCAGGCTGGCAGGGCTGGCAGCGTTCACCGGTCTGCTGGTGTGGGCCGTCCACCGCGCCGCGCCGTCAGGGGGCGCGCTGGTCAACCGAGGCGGTCTGCGTCTCCTCGACGACCTGGCGGCGACCGCACTGCGCCCCTCCCTGGAGGCCGAGTTCCTGGGCGTGGTCCTCGAAGCGACCGCCACCACGCTGGCCTTCGCCCTGCTCGGGACGGCCGGAGCACTGGTCATCGGGCTGATCGGCGGGCTCGTCCTCAGCGACGTGGCGTGGGGCAGTTCGCCGCCTTGGCCCATTCGTGCGGGGCGACTTCTGCTCCGCGGCCTGCTGGTGACGGTTCGCTCGGTCCACGAGTTGGTGTGGGCGCTGTTCTTCGTCAGCATTTTCGGACTCGACCCACTCGTCGCCGTCCTGGCTCTCGCCCTGCCCTTCGGCGCGCAGAGCGCCCAGGTCTTCGGGGAGACCTTCGACGCCGTGCCCGACACGGCGCTGCGTGCGCTGCGCGCCATCGGTGCCCGCCGGGTTTCCGCGCTGGCCTACGCCCTTCTTCCCCGCACAGCGCCGTTGCTGCTGTCCTACTCCTTCTACCGTCTGGAGTGTGCGCTGCGGTCGGCGGTCGTGCTGGGGATCGCGGGCGTGGGCGGCCTGGGATTCGAACTGATCGTGAGTCTGCAGTCCCGCAACTGGAGCGAAGTCTGGACGCTTGTCGCCGCGCTGCTGCTGCTGGCGGCGGCGGTCGAGCTGTGGAGCAATCGTGTTCGCCGCGACGTCGCGGTGGTGACCTGCGCCGATTGGTCGGTCGGGCGCGAGCGCACCCGCGAGGCGGGCCGGGCGCCGCGCGGCCTGTCCCGCCCGACCCGCTGGTCCCTGGCCATGATGGTGCCGGCGGTCGCGGCCGCGTGGTGGTGGGTGGGCCTATCGCCGGCCGGCATCATCTCGGCTCGCACCAGGGATCTCGGCAGCCGGCTGCTCACGGACCTCTGGCCGCCCGCATTCCCCGCAGGCGGTGGGCGGGTGCTGGCGGACGCCGCACTCGACACGGTGAGCATGGCCGTCCTCGCCATGCTCGTGGCGATCACGATCACCCTGGTCGTGGGCCCCTGGGCCAGCCGCCCACGCGCCGACCGGCGCGCCCCCGCAGGCGTGGCCCGGACAGGCGTCTGGGGGGCGGCCCGGCTACTGCTCCTGTTACTGCGGTCGGTGCCCCCGACGGTGTGGGCCGTCGTCGCACTCCTGGCCCTCTTCCCAGGCGTCCTGCCCGGCGCGTTGGCACTGGGCGTCTACACCGGCGGCATCCTCGGCCGGCTGGTCGCCGAAGCCTGGGAGACCATGGACCTCCAGCCACGCGATTCCCTGCGCAACGCCGGCCTGCCCCCGACGGTCTCGGCCGTGCTCGCCGTCGGGCCCCCCTCTGCCCATCACCTTGTCACCTACACGCTGTACCGGTTCGAGATCTGCGTGCGCGACACCGCCATCGTCGGCGTCGTCGGCGCCGCAGGCCTGGGCCGACTCCTCAGCGAACGTCTCGCAGCCTTCGACTTCCCGGTCGTCGCCGGCATCCTGCTGGCGTCACTGGCACTCAGCCTCACCGTCGAGGTCCTCGGACGCCGACTGCGACGCGCGCTGCGGGCCTGAGGACCGTCATGTCGAAGGCCGAGCTGTACGCGGCCGATCCGGCGCGGCCATCGCCCGCGAGGGGGCGACCGACGGCACTATCGGCTCGCCCTCGACAACCCTTCCTTCGCGTCGGCGGGCCCCTTGTCGTCAGGCTGTCAGGCCTTCGCGAGTGCCGCGGCACCGAAGGAGACATTGAAGCGGTCGCACCAGATGCTCACACTCGTGTACTGCGAGAGGTCAACATCCGCGGGCAGAACGTAGTTCTGGTCGCCCTTGTTGCCCTTGAGCTTGCCCAGACTGACGTACTTGCCGTCATCGAAGACCTCCCAGCCCGCCTTGCCTTCCTTCACTGGCGCATCCGTGAGCCAGACGTGCAGGTCGGGGCCGTTGCTGGTGTCGAGGTTCTCCAGCCGCAGCGTGTGCGAACCATCCGCAAGACGGACGATCTTCACCGAGCCCGTCGTCGTGTGCTCATGACTGATCAGCTGCCCCGCAGAGACCGTCTGAGGGCCCGCGGGCGCAGTGAGCGTCGGACCCGGGCTCGGCTGGGACGGCCCGGTCGACGCGGTGGCGGCCGTGGAAGGCAGGGCCTCCCGCACGGTCTTGTTCTGCCACAGCTTCCACGGCTGAAACAGGTACATGCCCACACCGATCACCGCGACCGCGACCACCGCAACACCGAGAACGACCGGCCTGCTCGTCACCCATCCACGTCCCATGAAACGCCTCCCCTTGCATCCGATTCCCGCCAGACAATAGCGACCTCGCGCATGGCTGCCGGTGCCCGGTCAGAGATCACAGCAGCGATACCAGCGGCACGGCCTGCGGAGCCGGGCCAGGGTCTGTCAAACACGAACGGCCCCGTCGAACGATTAGGCCGTATTCATATCGATCATCGGGATTCATGCCGATCATCGGGCTTGGGGTTCGAGCAGGGTTCTGGATCGGATGATCTCGAGGTGATGGCATGAGGACAGGGCCTCTTGGTAGTTCGGGGGTGTTGAGTGTTCTTGATGCTCGAACCGGTCGGCGGAAGGCGCCCTGCCTCGCCTGGCCCACCGCGTCCTGCCCTCCGAGGCGCGCACCGCCCACGCGGACGGCTGGATGCACTGCGTCCGGCGCCTGGTGATAACCCCGAAAGGCGGTGACTCCGACCCCTACACTGGGTGTGAGCGATGACCCGCACGGCGCCGGGCGATCTACCAGCGGGTACGCAAGCATTTTTTCATACCCGCGCGCACCCCGCCTCCTTACGTCGTCCTGAGGACGAGGGAATCCGAAGCCAGAAACGGCGATATGCAATGACCAGCGCGTTGCGGGCCTACGCGAGCACAGCCCTCCCGGACCACACGGTCTGGGGGGCCGCGGCGGGTCTGGTCGGCGGCGTGGGGATGGGCATCTGGATGTCTGTGTCCCGTCCCGTGATGGACACTGCGATGATCACGATGGTGGCCGGGCTGCTCGGTACGACCAACGCCTTCGCCGGTTGGCTGATCCACCTGTCCATCGCGCTGTTCGCGGGCGTCAGGTTCGGCGCGCTGCTCGGCCCCTTCGCCCGGAGCCCCCTGCCCGCCGCCGTCCTCGGTCTCGTCTACGGTGCGGTGTGGTGGACCTTCGGCGCCCTGTGGATCATGTCGGCCAACATGGGCATGCCGGTCTTCGACTGGAATGAATTCAGCGCCTCCAGCCTCGGCGCCCACCTGGTCTTCGGGCTCCTCGCCGGTCTGACGTTCGCCACGATCGCCCGCGCGACGGCCGGCCGCGCAGTGGTACGGCCGGAGGATGAAACCCGCACCGCCCGATACGCGTCGCATCCGGGGCGGCGGTGACGCCGCGCCCCACTGTCTGGCCGACAGCGCGGACGCGCTGAGCAGCCCGGCGTGGGGCGCCTCGCCCGGGACGACGCGAGGGGAGACACGCGACGAGAGGGCCGTCCGCCTTGGATCACCCAAGCGTGGCCAGCAGATCGTTGCAGGCTGCCTCGCATCGGCGGCAGGCCTCGGCGCATACGCGGCAGTGTTCGTGCATGTCGGCGTGGCTCTCGCACTCGTCTGCGCAGGATTTGCACACGGTGGCGCAGGCGGTGAGGATCGCGCGGGTGATGTTGGGGTCGTAGCCGGTGTGGCGGGAGATCACGGCTGCCGTGGCTGTGCAGATATCGGCGCAGTCCAGGTCGGTGCGGATGCACTTGGTCAGGTCGCCCACCATGCCCTCGGACAGGCAGGCATCCGCGCACGCTGTACATGCTTGCGCGCAGGCGATGCACTCCTCGATGCACCGGGCCATCGCCTCCTGGTTCACCTCGCCCAGGTCGGCCGGGTAGGTGTTCAGCATGTCCTTCACGGATGTGGTCATCGCTTGTCGCCTCCATAAGCCACCGTGGTCGGTGGCTGGGCACACCTTGCCGATGTCGGGTACGGGACACTTCCAGCTTGCGGAGTGAGCGGGACGGACGCATCCCGTGGCCGCGTGCGCGGGGCGAGCAGCCCGCCCCGCCCGGATGAGCGTTCTACTATGGGCTTGCGTACTTTGATGGAGAGGAAAGCAGTCATGCGGCGGCTGGGGGAACTCGAGGCGGAGATCATGGATCGCCTGTGGCGATGGAACCGCCCGGCGACGGTGCGGGAGATCGTCGACGACATCAACAAGCACCGGGAGATCGCCTACACCACCGTGATGACCGTGGCCAACATTCTTTACAACAAGGGCTGGCTGCTGCGCGGGAAGGATAGGCGGGCGTGGCTGTACAGCCCGGTCCGTACCCGTGAGCAGTACTCGGCGGCGCTGATGGAAGACGCCCTCGGGGCCAGCGAGGACCGCCCCGTGGCCCTCGCGCACTTCGTTCAGCAGATGACCCCCGACGAGGTCAGCGCCCTGCGCAAGGCCCTTCGAGCCGCAAAGCGCCAGGACACCGCATGAATGCGGCCCCCGCCCTGCTCGGGTACGCGGCGGCCGTGGGGTTCCTCGCGCCTCGGCTGATGCTGCGCAGTGCCTGGCCGCACAGGGCACCCGCTCTGGCCGTCGCGGTGTGGCACGGCCTGGCCGTCTCGTTCACCATCGCGCTCGCGCTTGCCGCGTATCACCTCGCCGTGCCCACTGAGCACCTGCACGCCGGACTGGTGGGGTTTCTCCACTCCTGCGGGCTGGGATCCGGCTCGGCCACACCCAGTGCCGACACGGCCGACGGGCTGGCCATCGCACTCCCGGCCTCGGTGGCTCTGCTTCTGCTGGGTTTCTTCGCCTTCGAGGTCGTGTGCGCGAGGCGGGCCCGTTTACGACACCGGCGTCTTCTGGATATCGTCGGCCGGCGCTCTACGCGCCTGCGCGCCACCGTGCTCGAACACGATCTGCCCGCCGCGTACTGCCTGCCCGGCCGCAGCCCGCGCGTCGTGGTCAGTGAGGGTGCCCTGCGGCTGCTGTCCGCCGAGCAGCTCGATGCCGTACTGGAGCACGAGCGGGCACACGTCGCAGGCCGTCATCACCTGCCCCGCGCTGCGGCCGAAGCCTTCGCGCGGCTGTTTCGCCGCTTGCCGCTGGCCCGGCACGCCAAGGAGCAGACGGCGATCCTCTTGGAGATGATCGCCGACGACCGGGCGCTGCGCCGTCATCCCCGTGAGGTGCTTGCCACTGCGCTGTACGAGATGGCTGCCGGTGGGGCGCCCGTCGGAGCGTTCGCGGCCGGGGGTCCCACTGCCCTGGTCCGTCTGCAGCGTGTGCTGGCGCCGCAGCGGAGTCCGCACGTGGCGCTCCGAGGATTTGCCGCCGCAGGAGCTCTGATGGTCCCGCTCATCCCTCTTCTCGTCGGCTGCACGTCGGCCATCGGCTGATCGCTGTCCGACCCTCTCGATTCTGGGGATCGGATTGCCGCCTCGTCTACGAATCTACTAAGTCCCTGGCCAAGGGTGCCTCCGGCGGTCTGCGCACTGGCCTGCAGCCACCCTGGCCGTCCTGGCCAGCCGAACGACGGTCGGCTATCGAGCCGCCCGGAAGGCCTTGGGGCCGTAGGGGGCGAGTGATCCAAGCCCCCGTCCCCATGGGTACCGAGGTGGCGCTCCGTCATCCCCGTGGCCAATTACGAGGAGTTCCGGATGGGGCATTACGCGAACCACCGGCCTGCCCGCCGCGATGGGCGGAGCCCTGGTGCTGGCCGCCGCCCTGGTGCCGGTCCTGGAGCATGTCCAACGGGATTCCCGGCGCACGATCACGGAGAGCCGCCCCATCTGTCTGCCGCCTGCCGAAACGGACGCCACCGGGAAGACCCCCGCGGCCATCGCCCTGTACGCAATGGCCGCCGTGCTCCTCGTCGCGGTCGCCCGGTCGGGCCGGAAGGGCAACGACCCGACCGTACAGTCGATGGGCTGAAGGCCGTGTTCGGACGTGTGCGGCCGGAGCCGCGGACCGATCCCCGACTCGATCCGTATCGCCATGCCGCGGCTCACGTGCGGGAGGGCGAAGAGGTGGTCGGCGTACTGGTGATCCGTGTGGTCACGTGGTGGACGTTGGAAGGGCCGTTCTGGCGAAGGCGCTGGGTGGACCCACGCGAGCTTCCCGAGTGGGCTCTGTCGCCTGTCGGCCCGCAGCAGGCGGGGATCGGACCCGATGACGACATCATTCCGGTCGAGGCGATCGATGAGGAGCTTCGGGATTGGTCCGCAGGCGTCTTCGAGCTGCGTGGCCGACGTCTCGGACTGGACTGGTGCGACAAGGACGAGGCCGGCGCCCTGCACCGCGTGCATGGCTGGACCGACGGCTGACCCCCCGGTATGCCGCTCGTGGCATACCGGCTGCGCGGTGCATCATGATTACTAAAGTATTTCGTAGATTAGTTTAGTCTGTCGGCATGCGAATCGGCCGAGGCCCAGCCGCCGCGCGGTACCCATCCCGCTCAGCGCCGGGACAGATACGCCTGCATGGCGCGGTGCAGGGTCCTGTTCACCGCTCCCTGAAGCGGCATTTCCCACTCACCCAGCGTCTCCGCCACCTGGCCACCGGTACCGAGCTTCCAGCGCATCAGACCGAACGCCCGGTCCTGCGGATCAAGGGTGTCCGGCACTCCGCGCATGTCGTAGACCGCGGCGCCCGCCGCGTGCACATCCCGGATGATCCGCCACTGCAGCGCGTTGCTCGGGCGCACTTCGCGGCCGTGGTCCGCCGAGGCGCCGGTCAGGTACCAGGCACGCCGGCCCAGGTTGATCACGGTGTGGGCCACGAGTATCTCGTCCTCGTGCCGGGCCACGTACAGACGCATCCGCCCCGTCTCCTCCTCGTTCAGTGCCCGGTACTGGCGCTGGAAGTACTCCAGGGACCGCCCCAGCCGGAAACCGTCGCGCTGCTCGGTGAGCCGCAGCAGGGCGTGGAAGTCGCTCAGGCAGCTCGCGTCGCCGATGGCCGTTTCCACTCCGGCCTTCGTGGCCTTCTTGATGTTGCGGCGCCACTCCTGGTTCAGCCCCGACCACACGTCGTCCAGACTCCGGCCCGCAAGCGGTACCCCGAAGAGGTACCGTGGTTGTGCGTCGCCGCCGCCCTGACCGTCCTCCCCGCAGCGCTGCCAGCCGCCGGCCCGCAGCCGGTCCGCGACCGATGCGCCCAGCGGATCCACCAGGTCCGGCAGTACGTCGCCCACCCGGCGGCCCGCCCCCACGGCACCCTTCAGGGTCCCGCCGGACCAGGTGCGATACGCCAGGGGAGGGCCCATCCGTACGGCGAAGGCTCCCGCTGCCCGCAGATGATCCAGGAGGATCCCGAGCCGTTCGCCGAGATCCGGTGCGCCCCAGTCCATCACCGGACCCTCCGGTATGTACGCGAAGTACCGGCGCACTCCGGGGAGCTGGCGGTACAGCACCAGGGCGGCGCCTTCCTGCCGCCCCTCGCCGTCGAACCAGCCCAGGTGCTCGGACTTCCATCCTTCCTTCACCACGGCCCACGAGGGGCACTGCAGGAAGCTGACATACCCGGCACCTTCTTCGGTGCTCCGGCCGCGTACGAAGTCGGTGTACCGCTCGGCGGTCAATGTCCGCATAGCGGGCGCTCGATGGGGCTCGGACGTCTGCATCATGACAGTCACTGCGGCGGTCTCCTCGACGTGGGTGGTGCCCCTCCTCCAGGAGGGCGGCGGAACTACCCGCTCATCTCCTTCACGCACGGGCCCACAGCCCTGTGACAGAAAACTTCCGGCAGCCCCGGATCCGGCACGGCAGACGAAGGGACACCGCAGCGGCCATGGCAGTGGAGACCGGGAACGCATCACCCGCGGATCGGCAGAAGACCAGCGCGCGCCGGACTCCGGGGATACGGGGCGGGGCGGTGATGGTGCTCGGCTCGTTGGCTTCGCGGCTCACCGGTTTCGTACGCGGCGCCGTCATCGTGGCCGCGCTCGGCACGGCCCTGCTGGGCGATGCGTACAACGTCGCCAACACGGTGCCGAACATCATCTACATCCTGCTGATCGGCGGGGCGCTCAACTCGGTCTTCGTCCCGGAGCTGGTGCGCGCGGCCAAGGAGCACGAAGACGGCGGGGCGGCCTATACCGACCGGCTGCTGACCGCCTGCGTCCTTGCCCTGACGGGCATCACCGCCGCCGCGATCCTTGCCGCCCCGTGGATCGTGGACGCGTACGCCGACTACTCAGGCGCGCAGCGGGACCTGACCGTGGCGCTGGCCCGCTTCTGTCTGCCGCAGATCCTCTTCTACGGCGTGTTCACTCTGCTGGGGCAGGTCCTCAACTCCCGCGACCGCTTCGGCGCGATGATGTGGACCCCCGTACTGAACAACGTGGCGGTCATCGCCGTCTTCGGCCTGTATCTCGCGGTCGCCGCCGACGCGGTATCGGCCGGCCAGGTCACCACCGGCCAGACGGTGCTGCTCGGAGTCGGCAGCACGGCGGGGATCGCCGTCCAGGCGCTGGCGCTGATCCCCTCCCTGCGCGCGGCGGGGTTCCGCTGGCGGCCCCGGTTCGACTGGCGGGACTCGGGCCTGGCCCGTCCGCTGCGGGCCGCAGTGTGGACCCTGCTGCTGGTGCTCGCCAACCAGATCGCGTACTGGGTGGTGACCCGGCTCTCCACCACCGCGGGCGTACAGGCCGACGCCGAGGGCGTCACCGCCGGTGTCGGCTACACCGCCTACAGCAGCGCATATCAGCTGTGGGTGGTGCCGCAGGGGATCATCACGGTCTCCCTGGTCACCGCGCTGCTACCGAGGATGAGCCGGGCGGCGGCGGACGGCGAACTCGGACGGCTCGGCGACGATCTCTCGCGAGGGCTGCGCACCTCGGCCGTAGCGATCGTCCCCGCGGCCGTCGCCTTCCTGGTCCTCGCGCCACAGCTCACCGGAGTCGCCTACCAGTACGCGCAGGCCACCGAGGAGGACACCCGAGCCATCGCCTGGGTCCTCATGGCGTTCGCACCAGGTCTGCTGGCGTTCTCCGCCCAATACGTACTGTCCCGGGGCTTCTACGCACTCGGTGACACCCGCACGCCGTTCTTCCTGACGCTGGTGATCGCGGGGACCAACGCCGGGCTCTCGGCAGCGGCGTACGCGATCCTGCCGGCCCGTTGGGCCGTGGCGGGGATGGCCGGCGCGTACGCCGTCGCCTGCACGACGGGCCTGATCTGCACCGCGTACTTACTGAACCGGCGGCTACGGCGCTCGGGCAATGCCGGGGGACTTGAGGCAGGGCGTGTCCTCGGCATGCACCTGAAGCTGGCCGCCGCCTGCCTCCCGGGAGCCGGCGCCGCGTACGCGATCGCGCGCTGGTCCACGGCCGCATTCGGCGACGGACCGGCCGGCGACCTGGCGGGGCTGGGGCTCGGCGGGGCGGCGGTCGCCCTGTCGCTGCTCCTGTTCGCCCGCCCGCTGCACATCGCCGAAGTCGAGGAGCTCGCAGACCCACTGCTGCGCCGGTTCCGCCGTACGAAGGTCGGCGGCCGTGACCGACTTTGACCAGTTCTACACGACCCATGTGCGTCGGCTCGTCGCGGTCGTCTACGCCGTGACGGGCGACGCGGCCGAGGCCGAGGACGCGGTACAGGAGGCATTCGCCAGGGCCTGGTTGAGGTGGGACCGCCTGGTCGCGGACGGAGATCCGACCCCGTGGATCCGGACTGTCGCCATGCGGCTGGCGGTCAGTACCTGGCGTAAATCGCGCAACCGCATCCGTGCCCACTTCAGGCACGGCCCGCCCGCCGACCTGCCGGAGCTGGCACCGGACCACGTCGCCCTCGTCGCCGCCTTGCGCAAGCTGAAGCCGGAGCAGCGGCGCGCGGTCGTACTGCACCATCTTCTGGACCTGCCGGTGGAGGAGGTCGCCCGGGAGACCGGCTCGACCAGCGCCGCCGTACGCACCCGGCTCGTGCGAGCCCGAAGAGCTCTCAGCACCCACCTTGAGGACGCCGCATCCGCGCCGAAGCCACGCTGCCCGATACGCTCCACCGCACAGCAGGAAGAGGCGGCCCGAGGAGGTGCCCCCGTATGACCGACATCCCAGGCCGCGACAACCGGCCCTCCGCCCCGCCCGGGGCGTCCGGCGATCTCCGCCTCGACGAGACGCTGCGCAGCTTCGTAGACGACGCCGAGCAGCGGGTCGTCATCGACACGGATCCGGATGCCGTACGAGGGCGCGCCCATCGACGCCGCGTGCGGCGGCGAACAGGAGCCGCAGCAGTGATCTCCACCGCCGTGCTGGCCGCCGGAGTCTGGGGGCTGGTGCCCGGCACACGAGGTGACAGCCCGGTGGTGGCCGTTCCCGCGTCACCTGCGCTGGTCTCCGCCGTCGCGGTGCTTCCTCCTCCGGAGGGGGACGGGCGGCTCACCGAGAAGGCGCTGCTGCCTCAGTCGGCCCTGCCCTGGAACAGCACGTACCACTGGCGCACCACGAGGCTCGACGGTGCCGAGGCCCCGCCGCTGCCCGATCCAGGTCCCGGGTGCCACGTACGGTGGTCCGAGTCACTGGGGACCTCGGCGCAGATCGCGCGTACGTACTCGGGGCAGGGACGGGCGACCGCTCAGCACCGCATCGCCGCGTTCCCGGATCCCTCCGCGGCATCGGCCGCGGCAACGTCGATCACCTCGCGGCTCCGGGCCTGCGGCTGGCACGAGACCAGGTCGCCGGCACCCCGGCAGTCACACGGCGAGAACCTGCACGAGTACGTCCTGACGTCCGGCTCCGGCGACCCGGTACGCGTGACGCTGGTCCAGTCGGACCGCCGCGTGGCCGTGCTCGCCGTCTCCACCGCGATCGCCTACGACCACGCCCACCCCGACAGCCGCACCGACTATTGCCTGGACGAGTCGCTTCGAGGCGGCAGCACGCCCGAGCACTGCTGAGGCAGGCAGGCGCCGTCCCTACCCCTGCCGGGTCAGGTTCCGGGAGGAATCCGGGCTGCCTGACACGCCAGAGCGCGGACGATGTGAGGGGATCCACCGGGGGCGCGCCCCCGGTGGATCCCCTCACATCTATGACTCGGAGCACTGGCCGACGGCCGGCATCACGTCAGTGCGCTGCCCTTTTGCCAGGTGGCCCAGTCGACGTTCCAGGCACCGTAGCCGTTGTTCACCGCCAACGTGTCCGTGGAGTTGACGACCGTGACGGGATCGCCGAAGTTCACCTGGTCGTAGAACCACTTGGCGTCTTCGGTGCTCATGCCGATGCAGCCGTGGCTGGCGTTGACCCGGCCGAACTTGCCTTCATTCCAGGGCGCCGCGTGCGCGTAGGTGCCCGAGATGGACAGCTGAACGTCCCACTTGACGTCACCCAAGTTGTACGCCTCGGGGCCGAAGATACCGACGGTGGAGGAGTCCATCCGGATGCTGGGGACCTTGCTCAGGACGACCATCGTGCCGTTCCAGGTCTCGAAGGTCTCCTTGCCCGTGGAGACCGGGAGCGTGCGCAGGACCTTGCCGTTCTCGGAGACGGTCATCGTCTTCTTGGTGACGTCGACGGTGCTCACGACCGCCTTGCCGATGGTGAAGTCGATCTGGCGGTTCTGCGTGCCGATCACATCGCCGGACTTCACACCGGCCAGGTTCATTCCCAGCGTGACTTTGGTTCCCGGCTTCCAGTACTCCTGGGGCCGGTAGTCGACCCGGTCCTTCCCGTCCCGGTCCTTCATCCAGCTCCACGCGCCCTCGACGGCCGGGGACGAGGTCACCTTCAGGGCGCGCTCCACCCCCGCCCTGTCCTTGATCGGCTTGTTGAAGACGATCGACACCGGCAACGCGACACCCACGGATGAGCCGTTGTTGACGTTGTACGTGCCGACGAACGTCTCTTCCTTGCTCAGGGTGGTGAAGGTGCTGTCACGGGCGGACTTCTTGCCGTCGTCACCCGCGACCCGGGCCTTGACCGAGTAGGTGACGCCGTACTCCGTGTCGTGGGAGGACACCCACGACATTCCGTCGGCGGACAGCGTTCCGTCGAGGGCCTTGCCGCCCTCCGACGTCACGGACACGGATTCGAGCTTCCCGCCGGTCGCCTTCACCGTCACCGGCTCTGCCGGTATGACCCCTTTGCCTTCGACAGCCGGCGAGACCGTGACGGCCGTCTCCCCGGTCCCGGCCGGCGTGCCGGATGCCGAGGCCGTCGGCGCCTCCGGATTCTTGCCGGCCGTCGAACCGGAGGCGCCCTGGGCGCAGGCAGCCAGAGTGACGATCGAGGCAGCCGCGAGCGCCGCCAATCCGAGCCGTCGGCGCCGAGGCCGCTGTTCGGCGGGCGCCGAGCGCCCCTGCCGGATGTCTTGCACGGTCATCCTCCGTTGTGCTGCATAAGGAGTGTCCCTAAGTGACTTAGTAGACGTATGGCGGCTGGGCATGGTTCCTGGTTGACCGCTCTGAATACCTACGTAAGTACTTCGTAGAATACGATGACCATCCCGCCGGGCATACACGGTTGGCGGCAGCAGACTCGAGGAGCAGCCCATGCGTACGTGGCCCGCTCGTCGATGGGCCGTCGCTGTGCTCGTCGCAGTCCTGGCAGCACTGGCCATCGGCGTTCCCACCGGCGTGATCCCGAACCCCTTCTACACGCGGATGACTCCGGTGCTGTGGTGGAACTACCCGGTGTGGCTCATCAGCTCCGTGCTGGAGGGGTTGCTCGTCGCCACCTACCTCCGGGCATCGGACGAGGAGGTTCCCCCGCAGCGACCTCGGACCGCGCGCGCCATGGCCGCGGGCCTGCTGTCGGCGTTCGCCGTGGGGTGCCCCATCTGCAACAAGCTCGTCGTCCTCGCTCTCGGTGTGAGTGGAGCGCTGTCGTACTGGGCACCCGCCCAGCCGCTGCTCGCCCTCGCGTCGATCGCGTTGCTGACCCATGCGCTCGTACGCCGCCTGCGGACGGCCAAGGCCTGCGCGCTGCCCGCATGAGTCCTTGCGCGTCCCCGGCCCTGCGCACCGTACCGATGTCAGCCGTGGGCGGGCTGCTGCTCTACGCCGCGTTCCCGCCCACCGGTCTGTGGTTCCTGGCCCCGCTCGGCCCGGCACTGCTGGCGCTGTCGGTGCGCGGCCGTTCCAAGCGGTCGGCCTTCCTGGCCGGCACCGTCTTCGGCCTGGCGTTCTTCGGGCCGCTGATCGTCTGGCTGGCCAATCTCGGCGTCGCGGCCTGGCTCGCACTGACCGCGGTCCAGGCGCTCATCCTCGGTCTCGCCGCCATTCCCCTGCCGCGACTGCTCGCCCTGCCCGGCTGGCCGTTGTTCGGCGCCGCCTGGTGGGTTGCGGTGGAGGCGCTGCGCGGCCGGGCACCGCTCGGCGGCTTCCCCTGGGGCAGGCTCGCCTTCAGCCAGGCCGACGCACCGAATGCCGGCTGGGCCGCCGTGGGCGGTGCGCCACTGCTCACCTTCGCCGTGGCGCTCGCGGGCATGCTCGCTCTGTACGGCGCGTCGGCCGCGGGCTCGAGGCGCCCCAAGAGGCTGGCCGCGGTCTGCGCGGGGGCGGTGGCTCTGCTGGCAGGGCCGCTGCTGCTGCCCACCGTGATGTCATCGGACCGTAGTGCCGTGGTGGCCGTGGTTCAGGGCAACGTGCCGCGCACCCGGTCGCTGGAAGAGCAGGCCCGGATCCAGGGCGTGGCCGAGAACCACGCACGTGAGACGGCCAGACTGGCCGAAGCGGTGGCCCGCGGCGAGGTGGAGCGACCGGATGTGGTGATCTGGCCGGAGAACTCGCTGGACAGCGATCCGGCTCGGGACCCGGCGCTGGAGGCGCTGGTCGCCGATTCGGTACGAGCGTTGAACCGGCCGCTGCTGATCGGCGCCATCCTGCGGGGCCCCGGCGGCACCTCGTACAACGCAGGCCAGCTGTGGCTGCCCGGACAAGGGCCGATCGGCTTCTATGCGAAGCGGCAGCTCGTACCGTTCGGCGAGTACATCCCCGGCCGGAGCCTCGTGGGCGGTCTCGGCTCGCTCCAGCTCATCCCGCGCGACTTCACCCGCGGCACTTCGTACGAGCCGCTCCGCGCCGGGGAGACCCGTATCGGGGACGTGATCTGCTACGAGATCGCCTACGACGGGCGAGTCCGCGACACCGTGAAGGCGGGCGCGAACCTGCTGGTCGTACAGACCAACAACGCCACCTACGAGCGTGGTCTGCAAGCCGGCCAGTCGGAACAGCAGCTCGCCATGGCCCGGCTGCGGGCCATCGAATACGGTCGCGCGGTCGCGCTGGCCTCGACGAGCGGGGTCAGCGCCATCGTCGCCCCGGACGGGCGGGTCACGGACCGGGCCGGCACCTGGCGCAGCGCCTCCTTGGTGCGGCGTGTACCGCTCTCCGAGGGCCGGACGCTCGCCCTGCGGGCCGGGCCGTGGCCCGAGGCGCTGCTCAGCGCTCTGGCGCTGGCCGGCGTCGGGGCCGGGCTGATCCGGCGGAGTCGCCGTGCGGCTGCTTCGTCGCTCCCGGGCGTCCCGGCGGTTGCAGGGGACAGTTCCCCGGTCCCGGCCTCGCCGCGCTGACCTGCGGGTCTTTGGAGTTGTCGGGTTTGAGTACGGCAAACTTTTACTAATCTGCTTAGCATTCATTTATCGGCTTCGCCCTATGCTGCCGACATGCAACTCGCCTTCCTGCCCAGCCCGCCGACCGGTGTGATCTACCTGGGCCCCATCCCGTTGAGGGCCTACGCCTTCTGCATCATCCTGGGCGTCTTCGTGGCGGTGTGGCTCGGGAGCCGGCGTTGGGTGGCCCATGGTGGCGCCAAGCACACGGTGGGGGACATCGCCGTCTGGGCGGTGCCCTTCGGCCTGGTCGGCGGCCGCCTCTACCATGTGATCACCAGCCCGGCTGCGTACTTCGGCGAGGGCGGCGAGCCCATCCGCGCCCTGTACGTCTGGGAGGGCGGCCTGGGCATCTGGGGCGCCATCGCGCTTGGCGCCGTGGGGGCGTGGATCGGCTGCCGCCGACGCGGCATCCCGCTGCCTGCCTACGCCGACGCGATCGCGCCCGGACTCGCGCTGGCCCAGGCGATCGGGCGCTGGGGCAACTGGTTCAACCAGGAGCTGTACGGCCGGGCCACCACCCTGCCCTGGGGCCTGGAGATCGCCCCCGAGAACCGGCCCGCGAACAGCCTCGATGCGGCGACGTACCACCCGGCCTTCCTGTACGAGTCCCTCTGGAACGTGGGCGTCGCGCTTCTGGTGCTCTGGGCGGACCGCCGTTTCCGCCTGGGCCACGGGCGTGCCTTCGCTCTCTACGTGGCGGCCTACACCGTGGGCCGCTTCTGGATCGAGTACCTGCGGGTCGACGAGGCCCAGCAGGTCCTCGGGCTCCGGCTGAACAACTGGACCTCGATCGTGGTCTTCGCCGGCGCCGTCATCTATCTCGTGGTCTCTGCCCGCACGCGTCCGGGACGCGAGGAACTGCCGGACGTGGAACCTCCTGCGAGGGCGTCTGAGCACAAGGCGAGTGTCGCTGAAGCAGACCAACAAGATCAAGATCGGGCGGCTGCACACCCGTTCCACGCCGTCGAGGGTCGTCGGGTGGACGCTGTCCCCTTCCGCACGGCCCCGTGATCGGTACTCGGGCTGGACGGTAGAGGCGCCTGCATGCAGCGGGTACGGGAATCCGGGAACCGCCCCAGCCCGCCGGTCGGACCTGGCAGAAGGCGACCGGGCCCGGTCAGGGCCGGGGCAGTGGCAGGCCGGGCATCTGTGGGTGGCGCAGATGCCCGGCCTGCCGTCGTAGACGTGCAGGGTGAAGGTCTCCGGCCGGCTGGCCGCGTCGTAGGCGTCCAACCGTTCTCGATGGGCTCCCACAACTTCACCCGGCCGCCCTCGGCACCCGCCAACCGCCGTCGTGCGCAGTGACGATGGCGGCCGATCCGGTGACGACGTCGACCAGGTGCACGAGTCGCCGACCGTCGTCATCTGCGCGTCGGGCACCTCGCTATGGGCGAGGAACCACAGGTGGAAGGCCTCCACGGTTGCGGCGCGACCCGCCGGGTCCCAGGCGCGGGGATCAGCGGGTGGTGTAGCCGCCGTTGAGGAAGAGGGTCTGGCCGTTGGCCCACCAGCCGTCGGTGAGCATGTGACGGATCCACGGGACGATGTCCTCGACCTTGGTGAGGTCGCCGTTCATGGCGGAGGACTTGTGGTAGGCGACGGAGTCGTCGTCCTCGGCGGGGTAGAAGAACGGGGTGTCCATCGGTCCCGGAGCGATGTTGTTGACCGAGATGTTACGGCCGAACAGCTCCTTCGACAGGGCTCGGGTGAAGTGCTCGACGGGGGCCTTGCTGCCCGCGTACGAGGAGTACAGGCCGGTGTACGCGGCCAGCAGCGAGGTGACGATCGTGATGATCTTCCCGCCGTCCTCGATCCGGCGTGCGGCCTCGCGCATCACGAAGAACGCGGCCTTGGAGTTGACCGCGAACATGCGGTCGTACTCATCCTCGGTGATCTCGGTGAGCGGCTTCTTCAGGACCATGCCGGCGGTGTTGATGCTGTAGTTCAGCTTCCCGAACCGCCTCACGACCTCGTCGAAGACCCGCTCGACCTCGGCGACCCGGGTCAGGTCGGCCTGGATCGCGAACGCCTGGCCCGGTCCCGCGTTGATCTCGTCCACGACTGCCTCGGCCTTGGCCCGGGAGGAGTCGCTGTTGTAGTGCACGGCGACCAGCGCGCCCTCGGCGCCGAGTGTGGTGCTGATCAGCCCGCCCAGATTGCGGGACGCGCCGCCGACGAAGGCGACCTTGCCGCTGAGCGTCTTGTCCGGGGTCTTGACCATGACTGCCTCCTGCGATGTGCCTGGCTGGGACATGCACGCGGCCCGGTCGGCCCGGCGGACGAAGCGGTGGCAGCCCGCCGAAGTGATCCAGGTCACGCACACCCGCCAGGCTCGCAGGAGGAGATCGGGTGGTTCTTGAACGACACGATCCGGAGCGGAAGAAACCGATCAGCACCTTTTGCCCGCCGGACCGCCGCCGCGGCCGTCCCGCAGTATCCGCGGGGTGGCCCCGTCATGACGGCGCATCATCCGGGCGTGGGCCCAGGGTGTGGCCGCAGGTAAGAGCGCCGAGGCGGCCTGGAATGGGTGGATCCTGTTCGAGGATGAAGCCTCGCAGTAGCTGAGGCCGCCGCGTGGCAGAGTCTGGGGCCGCGCGGGCTGCACCCCCGTCGTCAGGGTGCGCGGCCCTGGCTCCGGAGGGGTCTCGATAGCCGACGCCTGATCACCGGCCACCGGCCAGCGCCCGCGCCACCCCCGGTTCCTTCGGCCCGAGGAACTGGGGTTCCGGCTCAAACAGGGCGTCCACGGCTGCCTTGCCTGCGGCGAATAGTTCGCGTGCGGTGCCGTAATACCAGAGCGCGTCCTGGTGGTCGACCGCACTGACGCCGTACGAGTCGATACCCGCCTCCTGACACAGGGCGACCGCCCGCCGGATGTGGAAGCCCTGGCTCACGAGAATCGCGCGGTCGACGCCGAAGATCTTCTTGGCGCGCACGCAGGAGTCCCAGGTGTCGAAGCCTGCGTAGTCACTGACGATCCGGGCGTCGGGCACGCCGCTATGGGTGAGGTAGGTGCGCATGGCCTGTGGCTCGTCGTAGGAGTGGCTGCTGTTGTCGCCGGTGACCAGAACCACGTCGACGCGTCCCTCGCGGTACAACTCCGCCGCCGCGTCGAGGCGGTTGGCGAGGTATATCGACGGCTCGCCGTTCCCCATCAGGCCCGCGCCGAAGACTACGGCCACATCGGTGCGCGGGACGTCGGCCGTCGTCCGCAGCCGGCCGTCCGCCACTGTGAACATCCACGTCGCGGGCAGCAGCGCCAGCACGCACAGAAGCGTCACCGTCTGCACGGCCCGCCGCTGCCCCGCGCGGGTGCGAGGCAGAAGCGGCCTACGGACGTCGCTCAGACGCAGGCGCGGTAGGTGCATGACAGTGACCCCCCGGTTTATCAGCCGCCGTACGCAACGGCGGCGGCTCGTGTGTCTCGGCTGTCTCTGCCGTTACACCTTCTACTGCTCTGGCAAGCGAGTGACGCCTCGCTTGGTTCCCTGCTCACCTCGAAGCATGACCAACATCACTCCGTGTGCTGAAAACCGCAGGTCGTCTCAGCCTGCTGCTGATCCTGAACTCGGACCTCAGCTCCGGCCGCGAAGACCGACTACCGGAGTCCGGCCTACGCGACCCCGCCTGCTGGAACGCGGCGGTCTCGGCGTAAGCGACCTCAGATGTCCCCCAATACGCAGGAGACTGCCCTCGCGGTCACCCTCGCGTTTCAAGGAGAGGAGCGACGGCGCGGCAGGTCGCCGCAGGCCCTTGCGTGGGGATGACGCAAGAGCCCCTGTCGGTGCTCCTTTCGCCGTGCGCCTCCCCGTCTTCCTGTTGCAGCCCGCGGGGCACGGGGAGGGCGCGGCCTCACTGAAGCGATCGACACGTTACCACTAACAATATTAGTAGTGAGTGGGGGGCTCGGCGAGCGAGTGGACTGTCGAGGACTTCGATCACCGGGCCGCCCAGCATCCCCAGCGCGATCGAGACCACGGCCGTGAGGCAGGCGACCGCTGTCGGCGCTCCAGGCTCGCGGAGCCTGGTCCCGCGCGCAGGGCCACGGGTGCGGGTTGGGCCGTGACACCTGAGGACCCGGGCGACCGCCTCTCAGATCAGCCGGGCCACGAACAGGGCCGAGGCGTACAACGGGTACACCAAGTGGCTGCACTTCGACTCCCACGGCTATCTCCGCAGCCGGGACCCAGAACTCCAGGAGAAAGCTGTCAAGTTCCTCGACCTGGTGGCCAGTTCGGTGATCTTCTCCACCACCGTCGACACCGACACCCTGCGCCAGATGGCACGCGAGGGCTGGACCATCCGCACACAGGACCTCGCCGTCATCGGCCCCCACCGCCGCGACAACGTCCTGCGCTTCGGCGACTACGACACCACCACCCACCCTCCACATCCCGCCCGGCCCCTACGATTCTGACCTCCCGTTCGGCGGTAGCGCGTGAGCAGCCCTTCGGTAAGAGTGTCCCCCAGTAGGCGCCGAACGCTACGGCGCGGTGGAGGAAGACCCGCAGGTGGAGGCGCCACCGATCCAGCCTCAACCGTTGTGTCCATCGCCTACTGACGGGCGCTGCAAACGAAATGACGACAGTGTTTTCCTTCCGGCATGGCAAGATCGTCTATCGAGAGAAGTGCTGAGAATGCCTGAGTCTGTTTCCCTGGCCTACGACGTCCTGGTCGCCGACGGCGTTCCCAGAGAGTTCGATCTGCGGATGCCGAACGGCGACGCGATCGTTTCCTCACCCGTCTCATCCACTCTGATCTACGGGGAACGGGACGCCGTCCTGGTGGACCCGCCGCTGACCCACGGACAGATCGCGCAGGTAGCGGAGGGCCTTGGGCGTTCCGGTAAGCGGCTCACGTCCGTGTTCATCACCCACGGTCACCCCGATCACTGGTTCGGCACGGCGACGTTGCTGGAGCGGTTCGGCGACGACGGCACCGTCGTGTACGCCACCGAGGGCACCATCCGGCAGATGCACGAGCAGCTCAAGGGTAAGGAGGACGGATTCGCGAAGACCTTCTCCGGAGTCCCCGAGAACACCCCGGTCCTCGCCGTCCCCGTACCACCCGAGGGCTTCCGCCTGGAGGGCCAGGACCTGTATGCGGTGGAGACCGGCCACACCGATACGGACGACTCCAGCGTCCTGCACGTGCCATCGATCGGTCTCGTCGTCGCCGGGGATGTCGTCTACAACGGCGTACACCAGATGATGCTCGAAGGCGGCAACGGCGGCCTCCACGCCTGGCTCGACGGCATCGACAAGGTCGCTGCACTCAACCCGCGCCATGTGGTCGCCGGCCACAAGAACAAAGACCTGCCCGACGACCCGAAGATCCTGGACGAGACCCGCCAGTACCTGCGGGACGCGATCCGCCTTCTCGCGGGTCAACCGACCCCGCTGGAGTTCTTCAACGAGATGATGAAACTCCACGGCGACCGGCTCAACCCCGGCCCGCTCTGGTACAGCGGCCTGGGCCTGCTCACCTGAGAACACACCCCGCGGTTCCTTGGCCGTTGGAGCGCGTCGGACGGCGAAGGCTCTTGAGGGCCCGTCATGGCCCCGGATCTTTGCACCATGCAGTTCTCAGAGGGGGGTGTGGCCCGCTTTTGAGTGAGAACGAGTTGTGCGAACCGATCAGGGATCTCCGGCGTCTCCGGTGTCGGATTCCGTAGTCGTCTGCACTGATGTCTGCAGTCCTCTGCACGCCCGCTATGGGGCTGTATCGAGTCGACTTCCTCGTCAGGGGTGACGGTGCCTCTCCGGGGCGACGGCGAGCGCCTGCTTGTGTGACAGTGCGATCTGGCGCAGGGTGGGGTCGACTTCGAGGATCTTGACAGCGAGTGCTTCACCGACCTGAACGACGTCTTCGGGCCTTTCCACGAGCTCGTCGGCCAGTTCGGTGTTGTGGACCAGGCCCTCGAAACCGTCCTCGGAGTCCTCGATACGGACGAAGGCGCCGAACGGGACGAGTTTCGTGACGGGGCCGGTGACGATCTGACCGACCTGCCGCGCGAGATCCAGCATCGGATCCGGCTGCAGTGCCTTCAGCGATAGCGGCACACGCTCCCGCACCATGTCGACGTCGAGGACTTCGGCGGTGATCTCCTGGCCGACGCTGACGACGTCGGACGGGTGGTTGATGTACCGCCAGGACAGCTCCGGAATGTTGATCATCGCGGTGAAGCCGCCGATGTCCACGAAGGTGACGCCAAAGCTTGCGATGGTCGTCACCGTGCCAGTGACGACCTGGCCGCGTCGCAGGGTCTTCAGGAAGGCCCAGTCGCGGTCGCTGGGAGTCGGCTCGGTCTGCCAGCGTGCGCGCAAGACACCGTCGCTGTCCGGCAGTACAGCGGTGAACAGGGGGAGATCTTCACCGGCATACATGGATACGACGCCGGCAGCACGCGCGCCAGCGAGCTGGGAGGTCACTGCCTCGAACTGGGTCTCGTCCACGACCGTGCTCGTGATCTGTCCGTCCTTGTCCTCCCAGACGACCTCCACCAGGCCTTCGTCGGGCAGAGCGGCCACGGCCGTGTCGACGTCGGTGAGCAGGTCCGGCCAGACCGCCAACTGGGAGCGTGGGGCCAACTGGGAGCGCACGGTCTCGATGGAGTCGCGGGTCAGGCGGTGCCACCGGGAGGCGTTGGTGGCGAAGACTTCCTCAAGGAACACGGCGCGGTGGGCGCTGACGGTCCAGTGCAGGCGGGCCCAGAAGTCGGCGTCGGCCGGCCGCTGCACGTACGCGGGATCGTCGGGGGCGAAGTCGTACGGCGACCTCTCCAGGCGTTCTGGGAACAGGCCGAGCGCTCGGGTGCGGGTCAGCGCGCCTTCGCAGGGCCGACTGCTGCCGAGGTAGAGGTACTGGTCCCAGCCGACGTGCACCGTGAACGCTCCCTCCGCCTCCAGACGGCACCAGGCGCCGTTGTCGCGGAGCATGGCCCGGACCAGTTCCAGGCCGACACCGATCGGCACCAGTGCGCCGTCGTGAAACCCGGCGGGGCCGGCGGGGAAAAGGCCGGCCAGGCCGTAGCCGTCGACCGGTGGCTCCAGGCCGAAGTGGACGAAGCCGCCGAGTTGCGGCTCGCGAATGGCCAGCTTGTCGACGCCGGTGTCCTCGGCGAAGGCGGCGATAGCCTGTAGGTAGGCGGCTTCGACCGGTCCGTGGTCGCTGGTCGCGGGCTCGGCGCCGGTGTAGTGGCCGTACTGATTGCGGTCGGCGGGGTCGTACTTGGTGACCCTGTAGACGTAGGGAAGCACGTCACTGCCCGCCGGTGGTCGAAGGCGCGGATGCGTTCTGGTGGCGTTCAAGGACGCGGTAGACGGTGGCGCGGCTGACGGAGAAGAGCTCGGCCAGGTCGGCAATGGTGTGCTCGCCGGACTGGTGCTGCTGGACCAGGTGGGTCTGCTGGCGGGCGCTGAGCTTGGGCTGCTTCCCCTTGAGCTTGCCCTTGGCCCGCGCCACCGCCATGCCCTCGCGGGTGCGCATGCGCAGGAGGTCGACCTCGAACTCGGCGAAGGTGGCCAGGATGTTGAAGAACATCTTGCCCATCGGGTCGGCGGGGTCGTAGAGGGTGCCGCCGAGCGAGAGCTTGACGCCGCGGGCGGTGAGCGAGTCGCCGATGTCGCGGGCGTCGGGCACCGAACGCGCGAGGCGGTCGAGCTTCGGGACGACGAGGGTGTCGCCGGCGCGGACCGCCGCGAGGGCCTGGGCCAGGCCGGGCCGGTCGCGGTTGGTTCCGGTCAGTCCGTGGTCCAGGTAGATCCGGTCCTCCGGGACGTCCAGGCTGAGCAGGATCTCGCGCTGGGCGGTGAGGTCTTGCTTGTCCAGACTGCATCTCGCGTAGCCGACGCGTTCACTCATGCCTGGAGCGTACGGTAAGCCCCCGCTCAACGCACAGATCACCGGACACCCTAAATGAGACGCCGTCAGCGCAGGTCGATCTCTCCCGCCGGGCAAGATCACATTTGTTCGCTGGGGGTTCCCCTTGCGAACACGCAGTCGGGCGCGCTGTTCCTCTTCCGTGGAAGAGGAACAGCGTCAGATCAGGTCGGTGCGGCCCAGTTCGCGGGCACCGGGCAGGAACGCAGCGGGGATGCCGGCGCCGAACAGATGGGAGCGCTCTTGCTCGAACCGGTCGAGTGTGCGGCATCCTGCGGTGAGCAGGGTGAGGAGCTGCCTCGCAGTGTCCTGGTCGGTACGCGCCAGGGTGAGTGCCTCTTCCATGGCGGTCATGGCGTCCTGCCAGGCGTTGCGGTACGGGGAGGGCCGGTCGCCGTCGTAGACGGAGGGGTGCGGGGGCTGGATCGCCGAGCCGAGGCGCCCGCGGGCGACGATCGTGCCGTCGGCGGTCAGACGGAGCGCGGTGGCCACGGCATCCCACATCGCCTCCCGATGGTCCTCTCTCATCTGCTCGAAGGGGCGCCAGACATTCAGACCGCCGCGTTCCGGGTGTCCGGTGGCCTGCCAGATCTGCTGCAACACGGCTTTGCCGTGCGTGTTCTGTGTGCTCGCGGCCAGGCTGACCTCCTCCAGAAGGGAGCGCAGCAGGCGGAACCACACCCCGACGTGCACGGTCCTGCCGGGCAGGCGGACCCGTCCTGTGGCGAGTCCTTGGCGGGTGTAGTGGTCCAGGGCGGCACGGGACTCCTCCAGCGGTTCCCTGTGTATCTCCCGGCCCAGGACCAGTGAGGCCCGGGCCTCGGAGGCGTCCAGGAGGCGGCAGTCGTGCTCGACGCAACTGGTCATCAGCGCCAGCCGCCACACCAATGCGATGCCCCGGCCCGGGGCTGCGACGCAGACCGGGCAGACCCGTAAGGCGGCGGGGTAGGGAAGCAGCCACGGCCCTGACCATGTCGGGTTGTAGCGCAGCACGTGATGCGTTCCGGCTTTGCGGGCGAACAGGACCGAGTTGTCCCTGACGTAGGTGTCGAAGACCGGCTGGGCGTCCTGGATCGGCACGGGGAGCATGTCGAAGAGCCAGGGCACCCAGCCGGCCAGGGTCATCGACCGCAGCTGGGCGATCTCCGCACCGGTTCTCTCGGCGAGCGCCGTGAGCATCGCCGCCGGAGGGTCGAAGTCGAGATCGGCCGGTACGGCCAAGTCGACGAGGCCGAGGTTGCGCGTCAGCAGGTCGTGCACCGGCATCTCGTACAGCTCGGCCAGTCGCCCCAGCCACGACGACAGGGATTCCAGCGGGCCGGGCTGTGGATGCAGTGGCCAGCGCCGCAGCGGGCTCACGTCAGCTCGCGCTCGAACAGCCGGCGGCGTTCGGTCGGCCCGTCGTACGGGGCAAGAAGCAGGGTGCGCTGGTTGATGGCCTCCTCGCCGGACTCGATCGCCGAGACGGCGGCGTCAGTGAGCAGATGGGCCAGCTCTCCGATCGTGCCCTCGCTGCGGGTGAGCAGGTAACCGGCCATCTCGGCGGACGCGATCGGCGAGGGCCGGCGCAGCGGAAACGAGGCAGCGAAGCTGGCCAGCAGTGAGCAGGCGTCGGTGTCGGACTCCCAGCGGGGCATCGTGAGCGGTGCGAACCGGTTCTCCAGCTGGTCGTCCGCCCGGATGGCCAGGTAGGCGTCCCGGGTGCCGACGCCGACCAGCGGAACCCGCAGCTCGTTACCGAGATAGCGCAGCAGGTTCAAGAATTCCCGGCGCTTGTCTCCGCTGCCGCCGAGGACGTTGTGCAGCTCGTCGATCACCAACATCCGTACATCCGCCGATCGCAGCAGCCGCAGCACCACTTGCTCCAGATCGGCCAGCCGGTAGCGCGAGCGCAACGGTGCGCCGAGCGCGGCCAGCAGCGCGGTGTAGAAGCGGATGGCCGTCGGCTCGGAAGGCATCTGCACCGCCAGGACCGGGATCTCCTCACGGTCCGGATGCGAGATCGGCGGGTGGGACCGGAGAAACTTCTCCACGATCATCGACTTGCCGTTGTTGGTCGGCCCGATCAGCAGCAGGTTCGGCATGCGCTGCTTGGACGGCCAGGCCAGCAGCGTCTCCAGCCGCCCGAGGGCCTCAGTGGCACGGGGATAGCCGATCCACCAGTCCGCCCGTACGTAGCGCAGCCGTTCCGCGTCCGGCAGCCGCGCAATCTGCTGCGCGGCCGGGCACAGGTGCGCCAGGTCCACCGGATCGACCTCGTTCACCACTGCTCGATCACCTCGAACGGCGGGGCGAGGGACTTCTCGGCCTGCCCCGAGTCCGGGGCGGGCGGATTGACCCGCGCCGTCGTCGGGTGCGGCCGGGCCGTCGAGGCCCTCCGGCGCTGTGTGTCGCGGCGGGCCTTGCGGGTGGTAGCCGCGGCGGCGTCGGTGATCTCGCGCATCCGCGCCACCATGGCGAACAGCGCGTTCTCGTCGACCTCGGAGCGGCCCAGCTCGCGCAACCGCGAGACGGCGGCCTTCTGCTCCCACGCGCTGATCGGCGGCCTGGACAGCGTCTGGTAGGGCACCTCCACATACGCGGTGCCGTCCGGGTCCAGGACCCAGATCCGGCTGATGTCACGCGGATCGCGGCGCAGCACGAACCGGCTGAGCCGCTCGCGGCGGGCGATCCACGGCTTGAGCGCGTCGCTGTAGTACTGCACGTGGTCGATCACGAATCCCGACCGCGACAGGGCCCTGCGGACCACCGGCAGGAAGTCGACCAGGAACGCCGTCTCGTTCGTCACGGTCACAGGCCGCGGCGCCTCGGTGGCCTTGTCGGCCCATACCCCGGCCGGAGTGCGGCCGAGCCCCTCGTGGACCTGGCCGTGGTAGCAGGCCACCGCCAGGGACAGCCAGCGCTGCAGCTCTTCCATGGTCAGCGCGGCCTTGCCGTCGCTGTCGTAGGCGCCGCGTTCTACGGTGCTGGAGAACGTGGTGCCCGGCAGTTCGTGCACTTCTCGCATCATCGTGCCGATCAGCCGCTCGATGATCCCGCCGAAGTGCGGCTGGCCAGGCGGCCGGTAGCGCAGGCTGATGCCGTGCTGGTCGCAGCCGCGGCGCAGGGCCTCGCTCTTGAACTCCGCGGCATTGTCGACGTACAGCCCGCGCGGTTTCCCGCTCATCGGCCACACCGACTCCACGCCCAGCCGCTCCAGCCACGGCCGCTTGTCCGTCGCCGTGTGCGCCAGGCACAGCCCGACCGAGGTCGCCGACGGTGCCTCCAGCGTCACGACCACACCGACCACGCACCGGCTGGCCACATCGATCGCGACCGTCAGATACGGACGGCCGATCGTCAGCCGGTGCCGTTCGTCGACCACGATCACATCCATCGGCGTGTGATCGATCTGGACCTGCTCCAACAGCCCGGTGACAGCGGGCGGCACACCCCCGGCCGACCGGAGGGGACGAACCGCCTCGCTTCCCTCCCGCGCCGCGACCGACGACACCGGGTCCAACTGCTCGATCCGGCGCCGCACCGTCCCCCTCGACGGGGCTCTCAGACCACGAGCCCGACACTGCCGCGTGATCTCCTTACAGACTGCCGCCACCGAGCGGCGTTGCCGCGTCAAGTACCGGGTGCGCAGCACCTCCCGGACGATCGTCTCGACCTCGCCGGACAAACGTCCCCCGCCACGGCCACCGCTGGAGCGGCCCGGCAGCAGGTCCGACACCACACCCTCGCCCGCACGCCACCTCCCCAGAAGCACGTACACCTGGCGCCGGGAGATCCGCAGTTTCGCGGCGGCCTCGTCCGCATCGGCCAGTCCCACCGCGTCCTTCGCGGCGAGCGGACCGATCACCTCGGCCTGCCGCACCGAGACACCCCATATCTCGGCCGGCGCAGTCAGCACCCCGCGCTCGGCCAATGGCCCCTCTGCCATCCGGGCGCCTCCTACTCGCGCACACGACTACGGCCAAATCAACCGTAGTGCAGACGACTTCGGCGTGTCCGGCGAGTTCACAGTCCCCTGCACACCACGGTGAACACCCAGCTCACCCGGGCACACGACTACGAAAATTCACATCCGGCGACCTCTTGTTGATTTCGCTCGGGCAAAGGTCCGTTTTCTGGGAAGGTGGCGGCTGGCCCCGCCCCCTGCTGCGGCGGCAGCAATCAGGCCAGGGTGAGGAAGAGCTTTTCCAGTTCCGCCTCGTTCATGGCGGGGGTGCCGCCGTCTTCGGCGGCGGTCAGGCATTCACGCATGCGACCAGCGATGATTTTGAAGCCGGCGCGGTCCAGTGCGCGGCTGACGGCGGCGAGCTGGGTCACCACGTCTCGGCAGTCGCGGCCTTCCTCGACCATCGCGATGACTCCTGCCAGCTGCCCCTGTGCGCGGCGCAGGCGGTTGAGCACCGCGCGTGCGGAGGCTTCATCCTCGACGGTCGAGGCCGCAGTGGTTTCCGGGGCCGGGTTCATCCGTTGAGCTCCTTGGTGAGTTGGGTGAGCGCGTTGTCCAGTCTGCTGGTTGCCTCGTTCGCGACCGGGGTCATGATGTCCAGGCCGGTCAGAGTGGCCATGGTGGCGGGGTCCAGCGCCTACATCACCGTCTGCGAGCCCTCGGTGCGGATCACCGCGTTGCGGGGCAACAGGAGTCCGATGCCCCGGTCGGTGGCGAGGGCTTGCCGAGCGGAGGCCGCGGTGCGGGCGCAGCCGGCGTGGACGCGGAGGGTCCGGCCACAGCCCAATGATCTTCCTTCGTGAGTCTGGATGAACGGGGTGGTTCGCCTCCGATTATACCCCCAGGGGTAATCTGTTACGGTGGATTCAATACCCCGGGGGGTATCCATATTAGGAAGTGGGCGGCACGTGTTCTTCGTCGACACCATCGAGATTGAGGGCCTGGGCAACCGGCACTACCTGGCCGGGGGTGCCAGGGCCGCGGTGGCGGTGGACCCGCCGCGTGACATCGACCAGGTGATCGCGGCGGCCGCGCGGCGCGGGGTGCGCATCACGCACGTGGTGGAGACGCACATCCACAACGACTATGTGACCGGAGGCCTGGAACTGGCCCGGGTGACCGGCGCCGCCTATCTGGTGCCGGCCGCCGCGCAGGTCTCCTTCGCCCGCATCCCGGTCCGCGACGGCGACGTGATCGAGGTCGACAAGGACCTGGCCGTGCGGGCCCTGGCCACCCCCGGCCACACCCCGCACCACACCGCGTACGTCCTGGAGGAAGGCGGGACGCCGGTCGCCGCGTTCACCGGCGGTTCCCTGCTCATCGGCACCGTGGGCCGCCCCGACCTGGTCGAACCCCGCCTCACTGAGAACCTGGCCCGTGCCCAGCACGCCTCCGCGCACCGGCTCGCCAGGGAGCTGCCCGATGACACCTCGGTCCTGCCCACCCATGGGTTCGGCAGCTTCTGCTCCTCCGGACAGGCCGAGGGCGACGCGAGCACCATCGGCCGGGAGAAGACCGTGAACGCCGCCCTGGCCCAGGACGTCGATTCCTTCGTCGCTGACCTGCTGGCCGGCCTGGAGGACGTCCCCGCCTATTACACGCACATGGGCCCGGCCAACTCCGCCGGCCCGGACCCCGTCGACCTGACCGCCCCCCGGCGCGCGGATCCCGAGGAGATCACCATTCGGCTCGCAGCCGGTGAGTGGGTCGTGGACCTGCGTAACCGTGTGGCGTTCGCCGAGGGCCACGTCGCGGACTCGTTCAACTTCGAGGCCGACGGCAAGATCGCCACCTACCTCGCGTGGATGATCCCCTGGGGCAAGCCCGTCACCCTGCTCGCCGAAACACCCCAGCAGCTCGCTGAAGCCCAGCGCGAACTGGTCCGCGTCGGGATCGACCGCCCCGCGGCCGCCGCGACCGGCGGCCCCTCCGACTGGCTGCGCCCCGGTGAGGCCCGGCCTCGTTCCGCCGCGCGGTCTTCACCGACCTGGCCGCGGAGCTTGCTGAGGCAGAGGTGCCGCCGGTGGTCCTGGATGTGCGCCGCGACTCCGAGCGTGCCGACGGGTACATCGAGGGCTCGATCCACATTCCCGTGCACGCGCTGCACCAGCGGATCGACGAGGTGCCCGCCGGAGAAGTGTGGGTGCACTGCGCCGGAGGCATGCGGGCCGGGATCGCGGCCTCACTGCTGGACGCGGCCGGGCGCGACGTGGTCGCCATCGACGACGGCTTCAACCAGGCCGCAGAGGCCGGCCTGGCCGTCCGCACCGCAGCCTGAACCTCATCGACACCGAGAGGAGTCCTGCCAGTGCGACACGAAGTCGCTCCACCCAAGCGGACGACCTGCACGAGGAAGGAACTGAATACGTAGGCCGTCCCAGACCAGTGTCCAAGGTCTGTCCCCACGCTCGCATGCGTCGCTGGCAACGGC
>NZ_JBWJVM010000031.1:0-92105 GCF_056428985.1 Streptomyces sp. CA189
GCCTCCCCGGCCACCAGGTCCACGGCATTCGCATCCGGGACGATCCCCGCCACCGGCGGGAAGAACATCGACCCGTCCCCGTCCGCCACGTTCACGACCACACCCGCCGGACCATCGGCCATCGGAACCAAAGCGTCCACCAGCCGCGCACCCAGCACCGAGAGGAACTCCCACTCCCGGCCGGACTCCCCGCCCGCCGCGGCGAACCGGGCCAGCGCCTCCTCGTCCGTGAACGCGTAGATCCACCGGATGCCACCCGAAACCGCCGACATCAGACCACCATCGGGACCATCAGCGAGCGGAACCAGCAGGACAGCCCGCCGGAACTCCCCCACCAGACGGTCCGGATCGCCCAGCCCGCCCCGTATCGCGGCGATTTCTCCGGTCAGTTGCATGGCCCGTATCCCCTCCAGCGCCGGACAGCGTCTTAGAAGGGAACGCTATCGGGGCCCCCGCCGGTTCCGCTCAAGACCCCGGAGACGCCTCCAGTACCAGCCGGATCGACTCCTCGCACCCGTCAATGATCCGTATGGCCTACGGACCGGCCCGGCCGGAAACCGCGCAGGTGTTGGTGCGCATGTTCCGCACCCCGCCGGGAGTTGTGGAGCGGGCCGGCGCAGGGAGGGATCGGGCGTCGATGCAGGTGCTCGGAGGTCCGGACGAAGCCTGAGCGGACACCCGATGCCTTTCCCCGAAGGTGGGGTCGTGCCGTAGCAGACAGGGACGGCCACCAGCGAGGATTCCGGTCGTGACCACTGACCAGAACCTCCTTCCCCTCCGCTCGACGCACTCGGCACCCGTGGTGTTCTGTGCGGGAGCAGCGATCGGCGTTCTGGGCGGGATGATCGGGCTGGGCGGCGCGGAGTTCCGACTGCCGCTGTTGATCGGCCTCTTCGGGTTCGCCGCGCTCTCGGCCGTCATCTTGAACAAGGCGATGAGCTTGGTCGTGGTCCTGTTCGCGCTGCCCGCCCGGCTGGCAGCGGTCCCGGCCGCCGAGGTGGCCGCATCGAAGCCGCCAGCACCGCCAACCTGCCCACCCTCCAGTCATTCGCCCGCCACCTCGAACGCGACCTGGACCCCGTCACCGCCGGCTTCTCCCTGCCCTGGAACTCCGGAGTCGTCGAAGGTCAGGTCAACCGAATCAAGATGCTGAAACGTCAGGTGTACGGTCGTGCAGGATGCGAACTGCTACGAAAGCGCGTCCTGCTCCACTCCTGAAAACCCACTCAAGACGTGTCCTCGACCAGCCCGAATCCTTCCGGGAACCCTTCCAAGAACTCCCGTCGGGCTGGGTCGGGCTCGGCCTCGGCCATCGCCCTGACCAGATCGATCAGCTCCTGCCGCTGATCAGCCGACAGTTGGCTGAACAGGTGGGCGACGCCCTCCAACACCTTCACGGCATCGTCCGGGTCCATCTGCTCGTCTTCGCTGCCCTCAATGAACCACAGGGCACCGACCAAAGCCTCGGCCAAGGAGTGGGTCAGAGACGGATACACGGGCATCACAGTGGCCTCCCAGCAGGTCAACGGCAGAGTCCGGCCCACCACACCCCACTGACATCACTTTCCGTGAGCCTCCACAAGATGTGGACCAGAGCCGCTTGTGACCTACGCAGCCAGGCAGCGATCTCGTGGGCCAGATCCCGGGCCGCCGGCTCCCGACGCATCTGCGGCTCGCAGATGGGCCGATCAGCCGAGTGCACCGTCCAAGTACGCCTCCACCAGTCCGAAGAGCCCGTGCGGCGACCCACGCGATCTCGGCGACTTCCCGCTCTGCCGCGAGTACATCGCAGGCCGTGTAGGACATCAGTCGGCCGGTAGCGGGATGAATCCGCTCGCTGAGCAGCTCACGTGCAACCACCCGCAGACCGCTCTTCCTGCGCCTCCCGGACAGCAGCAGCCTCACGTAACTCCCCCGGCTCCACCTTGTCAGCGGGGAACTGTCAGGACAGTTGCCCCTTCGCCGCCGAACACGCCGGACCGGTGCTCGGTCGTGGCGCTCATCCCTTCCTACAGAGCCTGCGCGGGAGGGTAGTTGGATCGCATGCTCTTCCAGGAGGGGCACCCAGGACCCGGCGAGTACTGGATACGATCACGGCATGATTGCAGCGTGGTCGCATTCCGGCGGCCGGTCACCCCTCTCGCAGGTGTGCCGACTGGTCAGTGCCGGGCTGGCCCTGCTGCTTCTCGCCCTGTTGGGCGTGTGCTGCTCGCTGTCGGCACACGACGACGGGGCCGCCGCGCCGGTCGCCTCCGCATCCCTTGCACCCGTGGCAGTCCAGACGGCGGGGCACGACACGGGCTGCTCCGAGGACGAAGGCCACTCCACGGACGACGAGGGTGCGCGGCGCTCGAGTGCACCGTCATACGCGGCGGACAAGCCCGTCCTCCGCGTCGTGCAGGCCCAGGAGCAGGCTTCCCGGACTCCCTGGTGTGCGCGGCCGGCTGAACAGGTGAAGCGATCTTCTGCCACACCCTCGGCACACCTCGGATCACAGGCCGTCCTTCAGGTGTAGGCGTCGGAGCAGTCCGACGACACTCCATGCGTTGCGGGATTCACGGATTTGCCCACACGACGGCGATAGGTTCAACCGTCTCGTCCTCTGGCGCCCGAAATCCCCCTGCCCCGCGCGCACCCGCCCGCGTCACTTCTCCGTCCATCGGCCGAGGAAGCGACTGCCGCACGGAGGACCTGTGCTCCGCTTCCCCCTGCCACGCCTTGCTCGCCGGCTGCCGTCCTGGCCCGGCATCCTGCTCGCCTGCGCACTGAGTGTGCTGCTCCTGGCTGCCGTCCACTGTTCGTCCTACCTCGTCAACGACGGCCACCAGCACCTCTCCCTTTCCGATCCGGCCACGTCGGGCGGACACGAAGAGCTCCCACACGATCTCCAGTCACCGGACCATCCTCAGCACGAGCACGGTTCCGCGTGCGTTTCGCCCTGCCTGACCACGTGGGACTCAGGCGCGGTGCAGCGCCCGGCCGAGACGGCCGCAGCCCTTGTTCCACAAGAGCCCGGGGCGGTGCACACCACGCCGGTGACCGCGGTGCTGCCCGCCCCCGGTAGATCGCCCATAGCCCGCACCGGTCGCTCCACGCTGGCCGACGTCTGCCGGTGGCAGATCTAGACCACTCGTCCCGTCCCGCAGCCGCACGCGGCTGCGCACGCCGTCCTCCGGGGCCGGAACCCCTGTTCCTGATGCCTCCGACCACGGCGCGCCCTCCGAACGAGTAGTCGACTCCACCACGAACGAAGGCACAGCCATGCATGCTTCGATCACCGACACGTCAGCCACGGGCCGCACGGCCTTGTCAGAACTGGTGGGCAACACCCCCCTGTTGCGCATCTCCGAACCCCTCACCCCGGCCGGACGCGGCTTCTGGGCGAAGCTGGAGGGCTTCAACCCCGGCGGCATCAAGGACCGTCCCGGACTGCACATGGTCGAACGGGCCCGTGCCCGCGGCGACCTGAAGCCCGGCGCGAGGATCATCGAGTCCACCAGCGGAACCCTGGGCCTGGGCCTCGCTCTGGCGGGCATGGTCTACGGGCACCCGATCACGCTGGTCACCGATCCGGGCCTTGAGCCCTCCATGACCCGGCTGCTGGCCGCGTACGGTGCCCAGGTCGACATGGTCTCCGAGCCGCACCCCACCGGCGGCTGGCAGCAGGCCCGCCGCGGCCGCGTGCGGCAACTCATGGACCAGCACCCGGACTCCTGGTGCCCGGACCAGTACAACAACCCCGACAACACCACCGCCTACACGCCGCTCGCCCTCGAACTGGCCACCGAGCTGCGACACATCGACGTTCTGGTGTGCAGCGTCGGCACCGGTGGCCACTCCGCCGGGATCTCCCGGGTACTGCGACAGCTCTACCCGGATCTGACGCTGGTAGGAGTGGACACCATCGGCTCCACGATCTTCGGACAGCCCGCCCGGCCGAGGCTCATGCGCGGGCTGGGGTCGAGCATCTACCCCCGCAACGTCGCCTACGACAACTTCAGCGAAGTGCACTGGGTCTCCCCCGCCGAAGCCGTGTGGACCTGCCGCCAACTGGCCGGCTCCCACTACACCACCGGCGGATGGAGCGTGGGAGCAGTCGCGCTGGTCGCCGGCTGGCTCGCCCGGTCCCTTCCCGAAGACGCACGGATCGCGGCCGTCTTTCCGGATGGCCCGCAGCGCTACCTCGGCACCGTCTATGACGACGGCTACTGCGCCGCCCACGGTCTGCTCGACTCCCCGCCCGCCCTGGAACCGGACCTGATCGGCCGCCTGGACGAGAAGGAGGTCACCCGCTGGACCCGCTGCACCACCGTCGTCGACCCGCTCACCCTCGCAGGCGACGGCAAGAACGACCTCTCCGGCGCACCTGAGGCTCGGGAGGCCCTGTGAAGGGCACGATCGAGCAGGTCCGCTCGTACGACAGCAGCGTCCAGCTCCTGATGATCAATCAGTTCACCATCAACCTGGGCTTCTACATGCTGATGCCCTACCTGGCCACCCACCTGGCCGGGCCGCTGGGCCTCGCGGGCTGGCTCGTCGGGCTGGTCCTCGGCGTACGGAACTTCAGCCAGCAGGGCATGTTCCTCATCGGCGGGACCCTGGGAGACCGACTCGGCTACAAGCCCATGATCATCGCGGGACTCGTGCTGCGCGTCATCGGATTCGCGACGCTCGGCCTGGCAGAGTCGGTGCCCGCGCTCCTGGCCGCGTCGGCGGCCACGGGCCTGGCAGGGGCCCTGTTCAACCCGGCCACCCGGGCCTACCTGGCGGCAGACGCGGGTGAGCGCCGCGTCGAGGCGTTCGCTCTGTTCAACGTCTTCTACCAAGCGGGCATCCTGCTCGGTCCGTTGGTCGGCATGGTGCTGACCAGCGTGGACTTCAGCGTCACCTGCCTGGTGGCGGCCGGCATCTTCGCGATCCTGAGCATCGTCCAGATCCGGGCCCTGCCCGCCCGTCGCGCCGCCCACGCCGACACGGCGGAGGGCGAGCGCGAGGGAATCCTGCGGCAGTGGCGGGGGATGTTCTCGAACCGTCCGTTCCTGCTGTTCTCCCTGGCCATGATCGGCTCGTACGTCATGACCTTCCAGGTCTACCTGGCCCTCCCGCTGGAGGTCAGGCGCCTGGGCGGTGACGGGGCGTTCGCCGCCGCCGCGGTGGCGGCCCTGTTCGCCGTCTCCGGGCTGAGCACGATCGCCTTCCAGACCAGGGTCACCGCCTGGTGCAGCGCCCGGATGAAACCGGGCAGCGCGCTCACCTGGGGACTACTGACGATGGGAGCGGCTTTCGTCCCGCTCCTCCCGGCCTCGGCGGTGCCGGTGCCGGACGGCGGGGTGGGTCTGTGGCTCCTGGCCGCACTGCCGGCGGCCATGGCGGCGCTGCTCCTGGCGGTGGGGACGATGATCGCCTACCCCTTCGAGATGGACACCATCGTCCGCCTCGCCGGCAACCGTCTCGTGGCCACGCACTACGGCCTGTACAACACCATCTGCGGAATCGGCATCACCGTCGGCAACCTGGGGATGGGCATGGCGCTGGACGCGGCCCGGGAAGCTCGGGTGCCCGCGCTGCCATGGGCGGCGCTCATCCTGCTCGGCCTTGCCTGCGCGACGGCGCTCCACAGGTTGAACCGCACCGGCAGGCTGTCACCCGGGCAGGTGGAGGGGGAACGCAGGACAGTGGGCGCCTGACCGACGCCGAGCCGTACGAGCGCGGGGTGGCGGCCACTGCCGCTTCCCTGCCCGCTCGGTGAGGCTGTCGAAGCGGCTCGGGCAAGCACACGGCTGCGCGGGCCGGCGGAACACCGCCGGCCCGCGCAGTCCTGTCGTCCGCGTGGACCGCCGACTCGACCGGGCAGCATCGACCTCCGCTGCGCGGGACCCGCCCGGAGCCGGGCCGCTCAGACTCCGCTGATGGCGGTAACGGCGCCGGCGGCGACAGCTCCGGTCAGCAGGGCGTGATCGGCGGCGGTCCGGTCGGCGTAGCGGAGGGCGAAGTCGGCGACGGCGCGCTCGAAGGTATCGGCACTGCCCAGGTATCCCGCGATGGCGATGCGGTCACCGGAGCGGGCATGGGCGCGCGCCAGCGCCCTGCCGCACAGCCCGGCGTACCGGCCGAGGACGACCCGGGACATGGTCGCGACATCGGCCGATCCCTTCATGTCGCGCAGTTGCCGACCGTAGAAGTGGCGCCCCTCGGGGCCGCTCATCCAGCCGAGGAAGATGTCGCTGGTGGCCTGCAGAAGCCTCTGGCCCGCCACGACCCGGTGGCCGTGGTGATCATGGCCGTCGGCCGGGAGGTGGCCTTGCAGGACGGACGGACCTGCCTCCTTGATCTGCAGGAAGAGCGGGTCGTCGTCGTCACGGCCGGTGAGCAGCACGATGTAGCAGCGGGTCCCCACGCTCCCGACACCGACGACCTTCCGTGCCGCGTCGACGAATCGGTACCGGTCCAGCAGGAGGCGGCGCTCCTCGGGAAGTGTGCTGCGGTACTCGCTGAAGACCGCGCCCACGGCCTGTGACTCGGCTCGGGCCAGCGGTTCCAGCAGGGGCGGATCGTGGACGATCCGCCGGCCGCCGTCGCGGACCTCGGTCAGCTTCTCCAGAGCACGAAGGCTGGTACGGCCGCGGGCGCGCGCCAGGCCGGCCTCGACCCGGCCGCGCAGCTTGGGCTTGCGAATGAGGGGCAGCAGATCGGCGGTGTCGATCCGGTGGTACCAGACCTCCAGTTCGCCCTGCCCGGCGAGTTCCCTGATGGTCTGCCGGTAGGACCGGGCCGCCGAAAGGGCCGATGCTCTGGCCCAGTCGTCGCCGTGACCGTTCTGGCGTGCGGCCACCGCGACGCTCGCGGCGAGCCGTTTGACGTCCCACTCGAAGGGGCCGGGCAGGGTCTCGTCGAAATCATTGAGGTCGAAGAGCAGGGAACGTTCGGGCGAGGCGAACATGCCGAAGTTCAAGAGGTGCGCGTCCCCGCACAGCTGGACGGTCAGGCCCGTGTCCGGCTGGGCGGCCAGGTCGGCGGCCATGACCGCGGCCGCGCCACGCAGGAACGCGAACGGCGAGGCCGCCATTCGGCCGTAGCGGATCGGCAGCAGCTCCGGAACCCGGTCGGCCGCCTGCCGCTCCAGCGCCCCGACGGGATCGGGCCGGTCGGCCGACGCGGTCCACCGTCCGTGCGAAGCACGGCTGACGCTCTTGCGCACGGCCCGCCCGCGTCGGGACCGCTCACCCGGACTGGTCATGCTCCGCTCCTTGTCGCCGGTCCCCCTCATCCTGAGCGCACGGCGGCCGAAGCGCATGTCACTGCGCGCGCACCCGTCTGCGCGGGACCCGCGCCTGGCCGACGTAGGCCGACGCATACCCCGGGCGGGGTTTCAGGGCTGGGACGTACGCGTCGCCCTCCGCCCGAGCAGTTCTGCCAGCCCCCGGCGAGTGGCGGCGACGACGACGCGGTCCTCGCCTCTGAGTACGTAGCCGGGGTGCAGGTTCCACATCAGTCCGGGGCCGCGTACGGGGCCGTCGCCGGTCGCGGTGGCGAGGTCGGGGCGCCGGTCTTGCGGCAGGGACGCGTCCAGGGCGATCACCCGCCAGGAGCCGGGGCGGAAGGACTCGGTGATCGTGCGCCCCTCCAGCTGAGGGTGCCCGGACACGTCGAGGGCGGCGAACACCAGGACGCGGCGCTCCACCGGTATGGCGCCGAGGATCTGGCGGCCCATCATCGCTCCGGCGAAGGCGGGTGCCGCGAGGTGGGTGACGCTGCGGCTGCGGGTGAGGGCGGCCGGGTGTGCGGCGCGCAGGGTGCGGTAGACGGCGGTGGCGAAGCCGTCGTCGTACAGGCGCATCACGACCCGCAGGTCGGGCGTGACGGCCCGCGCGTACAGGGCGGCTTCGAGATTCGTGGTGTCGGAGCTGGTCAGTGCGAGCAGGCCGTGAGCGCGGTGGACGCGGGCGGCCTCCAGTACGCCCTCCTCGGTGATGTCGCCGAGGACCACCGGCACGCGCAGGCGCCGGGCCAGGGCCAGACCCCGGGCCTCGGGGTCCGACTCCACGCACACCACAGGGATGTCCAGCTCCCGCAGCCGCGCCAGCACCCGGGACCCGATCTTGCCCAGGCCGAGCAGCACGACGTGGCCGGACAGCCCGCGGGGCGGGCGGCGTAGAACGGTCGCCGTACGGAACGCGCCCAGGGCCTCCAGCGCGGCCGCGACCAGGACCGGGAGCAGGAGCAGGCCGACGAACCCGGCCAGGATCTGCAGCACCTGACGCTCGGTCGGCTCCTCCACGGCCGGGTCGTTGATCGCGAAGATGTCGAGGAGGGTGATGTACGCGGCGTGCAGCGGATGGTCGCCCGTGGTCATCCAGGACGCCACCGCGAGCGCGGCCACGGCCGCCACGATCCCGGCCAGCGACCAGCGCAGCCGACGCGAGAACAGGGAGGCCACGGGCAGTGAGGCGGCGGACAGCCGCCCGCCGGAGGGGGCGGGACCGGCGTGGGAGACCGCTTCCAGGGCGACGATGCCCCGCCCGGTGGCGGCCGCCACCGCCCGGTCGTCAGGCAGTAGTTGGGGCCCACGGTCTCCGCTCAGTTCCGACGCCTCTCCGCCGGCCGGGTCGGCGGACGTGGCCGACAGCAGCGCCAGGGTGCACAGCCCGGCATCGGCGACCTCTCCCCGCCCCGGAGGCGTGCGCTCCACCGCGCGCAGCAGCAGGCCGTCCGCCTGGACGACCTTGCTGGTACCGGCGACCGCGCTGGCCGCCAGCGCCGGAGCTGCCGTGTCGGCGTCCGAGAGCACCGTCGTCGAGGAGTCCAGCTTCCGCAGGTCGATCCCCGGCTCGGCGACGATCGCCGCCTGGTCGAGGAGCTCCTCCAGGTGCTGGCCGAGCTTGCGGTTGTAGAGCCGGATCACCAGGCGCAGACGGGGGTTGAGGCGCCGGGCCACCAGGGCTGCGCCCACGTTGGTGTCGTCGTCCTCGTAGACCAGCGCCAGCGCGGCGGCCCCGGCCACCCCCGCGGCGGCCAGCACCTCCTCGTCCGGTTCAGCCGCCTCCAGGACCCGCAGCTCGCGCGGGGCCGGCTGGTCCCCGGACGGCGTACGCGACCGCATCACCGGCACGCGCCCGAACAGACCACGCCCGCCGCCACCCCGGCCCCGCGCCACGCTCGGCTGTGCGGCACGGGCGGCCGGCATCACCAGGGTGACCCGCTCCTCGTACACCTCCTGCAGTTCGGCGGCGAGCCGACGGGCCAGCCCGTCGTCCCCGCACACGATCATCCGCCGTGCGGTTTCCGGCTGTTGGGGTTGTGCTGAGATCGAAGACACCGCCACAGAATGCCGTGCCGGGCTGACAATCCCATTTCCCCGATACGTCCTACTCGGCAGCCCCGGCGGTAGATCCACTCGAGTGGCATCGGAGGACGCCGTCGTGCCGGACAGCGGGGCGAACGCGGCGGCGATCCGAGCTCGGCGGGGCGATCTCTCCTTGCGCGACGCGGACGGCTGACGTGGGCCACGCGCCTCTTCGGCGGCAACCTCTTCCAGGTCAACCAGTCCTACGCGCAGCTCGTCTCCGTCACCGGCGGCGACATCGGCCTGATGGGCTCCTCGGCCGGCGCGCTGTTCTTCGGCATCCTGATCGCCGCCCTGGTCGGCGTCGTCCTGCTCGGCGTCGTCCTGCTCGGCGCCGTCCTGCTCGGCGCCGTCCTGCTCGGCGGCATCCGCTCCATCGCCTCCGTGACCAGCAAGCTCGTCCCGGCGATGGCCGGCAACTACATCGTCGCCTGCCTCGTGGTCATCCTGGTCAACGTCTCCGCGGTGCCGTCGGCCCTCTCCTCGATCATCGAGGGCGCCTTCAACCCGCAGGGTGTCGCCGGTGGTGTCCTCGGCGCGCTGATCGTCGACTTCAAGCGGGCCGCGTTCTCCAACGAGGCCGGTCTCGGCTCCGCCCCGATCGCCCACTCCGCGGTCAAGACCAAGCACCCCGCCAGTGAGGGCCTGGTCGCCCTGCTGGAGCCGTTCATCGACACCGTGGTCATCTGCACGATGACCGCCCTGACGATCGTCATCGCCAACCCGGCCAGCTGGGGCGAGGCCCGCAAGGGCGAAGGCCCGGGCGCGGTCGCCGGTTCGCTGCTCACCCTGCAGACCCTGATCGACATGGCCGACGCGGTGCTCTTCATGCTCGCCGTCATCAACACCATCGGCCTGTACCTCCTGGCCCCCGTGGTCAAGCGGGAGCTGAACAGCTTCCTCGACTTCGTCCGCCGCCGCGACGCCGGCCTCGACGCGGACACCGAAGCAGGCGAGGACGACGAGGACGACGACCGGGAGCTGGTGAAGACCACCGTCTGACCACCCCCGCGGCCCGGCTCCTGAGCGGGCTCGTACACCCCTCGCGCCTTGGCGTGTACGGGCCCGCTCAATGCGTTCTTGCAGGTGAGGACCCCTCTAGCGGGATCCTGACATCTCCCCTAGGGTGTAAAGAACGCGTCAATGCGGCGGCTGAGCCGCCCTGGACGCGCGGTGTGCCGGGAAGTCTGGTCGGCGTCCTAGGGGCCGTATGCCCATCTCCAGTCGACGCCCCGGAAGGCCCTTCACCATGAGCAGCCCGCGACCTCGCATCGTCTTCGGCCTCATGCCGTGGCCCGAACGCCAGGCCGTCGCGTCCGCCCTGCGCACCGAGACCGTCGGCGGCCTCGTCCTCCTCGCCGCAGCCGTCATCGCGCTGATCTGGGCGAACAGCCCGCTGGGCGACGTGTACGAAGCGATACGCGACTTCCACTTCGGCATACCCGCCCTCGGCCTGGACCTCTCCGTCGGACACTGGACCGCCGACGGCCTCCTCGCGGTCTTCTTCCTCGTCGCCGGCATCGAGCTGAAGCGGGAGCTCGTCGTCGGCGAGCTGCGCACCCCCGCCACCGCCGCCCTCCCGGTCATCGCCGCGGCGTGCGGCATGGCCGTACCGGCCGCCCTGTACGCGCTGACCACCGGCCTCGGCGGCGGCAGCCCCGCCGGCTGGGCCGTGCCGATGGCCACGGACATCGCCTTCGCACTCGCCGTCCTCGCCATCATCTCCACGCACCTGCCCGCCGCGCTGCGCGCCTTCCTCCTCACCCTCGCCGTGGTCGACGACCTCGGCGCCATCCTCATCATCGCGATCTTCTTCACCAGCGACCTGAACCTCTGGGCCCTCGGCGGAGCCTTCGCCGGACTCGCCCTCTTCCACCTCCTCCAGCGGCTCCGCGTCCGGGGCTGGTGGTGGTACGTGCCGCTCGGCATCGCGATCTGGGCCCTCATGTACAACGGCGGTGTCCACGCCACCGTCGCCGGCGTCGCCATGGGCCTCATCCTGCGCACCACCCGCGACAAGGACGAGGAGGCCTCCCCCGCCTCTCGCGTCTCGCACGTGCTGCACCCCTTCTCCGCCGGAATCGCGGTCCCCCTCTTCGCCCTCTTCGCCGCCGGCGTCAGCATTTCCGGTCCCGCCCTGGCGCAGGTGTTCACCAGCCCCGAACCCCTCGGCATCGTCGTCGGCCTCGTCGTCGGCAAGGTCATCGGGATCTTCCTCGGCACGTACCTGGCCGCCCGCTACACGAAGGCACGACTCAACCCCGACCTGGCCTGGGCCGACGTCCTCGGCCTGTCCGTCCTCGCCGGCATCGGCTTCACCGTGGCCCTCCTCATCGGTGAACTCGCCTTCCCCGGACAGGCAGTCGGCGAACACGTCAAAGCAGCCGTCCTGATCGCCTCCGTCACCGCAGCCGTTCTGGCAGCCGTACTGCTGCGCCGCCGCAACACGCTCTACAAGCGCCTCTACGAGGAAGAGAACGTCGACGCGGACGCCGACGGCATCCCCGACATCTACCAACGGGACCAGGTCGAATTCCCCGCCCGTCATCCCAACTGACCGCATCGGAGGGACGGCACCATGGCGATCACCCTGCTCGGCATCGCCATCGTGGTGACGTTCGACGACGCCACGGGGATCGAGGTCGCACGGAGCACGCCGGTCGCCACCCTGTACGGACACGAGGGCACCAGCGCCTGGGGGTGGACCGTGTACGTCAATACCCAGCCGAGTAACGCGTGCGGCGGAGCGGCGAACACCCTCACCGTGTTCACCGGCAGCAACAGCGGCGCGGCCGACTACCCGTTCATGCTCCTGGTCCCCTGACCTCCTCCCACGCCGGCCCGGCTGGAGACGAGACCGCCGACCTGGGTCAGCGCTGGACGTCACCCTCTTCCGCTCGCTCACAGGCTCTATCCGGCCGACCGCCGAGAACACGGCGCACGGCCGGGAAGGAAGGATCTGTACGCGTCCTACGCCCGCGCCGCCGCGAAGGTGTCGGCGGTCGGCACCCTGCTGGCCGAGAAGAACGTCTCGTCGGCGCGGCCGAGCACCGCCCAGGCCAACAACACAGGAGTCTTCTGCGTGAAGGTGTCGGATCCGGACATCGAGTAGCAACCGCACCAGTCGCGTAGAGATGGGCCCCGAGGTGCCTCGTGACCTGCGGAGATGCTGCTCGTTCGGACGTGTCGCGCGGTTCCTGCCGGCCGGCCTCGAGGGGGTAATGTCGTCCGGTCACGGACGGCAATCGGATCGTCTGTTCAAGCCAGGGGAGCCAACATGACTGATCTGAACTCGCTGCGGGCGAGCCTTGCGTCGGGTGAGCACGAGTTCGCCGACACCTTGGCCTTCGTCGCCGCGCATTACGAGTACCAGCCGCAGGCGTTCCGCAACGGGGAGCTGGAAAACGCCGCAGGTGAGAACGAGGGCTCCTGCAAGACGCTGGGACTGGCCCTGCTGGAGGGGCTGAGCGACCAAGAAGCGCTGTTGGCATTCGGTGAGCACTATCGCAGCGTGCTGGCGACGCCGGACGACACCGATCACAGCAACATTCGCAACCTCATGGCTCATGGCCTCGAAGGGGTGAGCTTCGCCGGGCAGCCGTTGGCCCGCAAGAGCTGAACGAGGAGGCCTTCGCCCTCGCCCGCCCGGTGTCCAGGGTCCGGCGGCCCGGCTCCCGGGTGGTGCGGGGCGTCTGTTCGGGGAGGCCGTCGGGTGGAGCGCCACGGGGCCGTTCGGGTGGGGGGCCGGGCGCGGCGGCGGGAGGGGTGCCTGGGTGGGGCTGGAGGATGCCGTGACGGGAGGTGCGGCCGGTGGTCATCATCGTGGTGCTGGTGCTCGCGCTGGTGGCGTCGTTCGCCGCGAACCGGTACCTGCGACCGCGGCTGGTCCGCGCGAGCGAGCAGGGTATGGGTGTCCAGGACCTGATCGGCCCGATGCAGACCCTGACGATCCTGCTGCTGGCCTTCGTGCTGGTGACCGCTTCGGGCTCGTACGGGCTGGCCGACAGCGCCGCCCGGCGGGAGGCGCACGAGCTGGCCCACCTCGCGTCGATGGCGGGCTACGCCCCCGAACCGCAGCGGACCCGGCTGCTCGAGGACACCGTCTGCTACGCGCGGACGGTGCGGTTCGCGGAGTGGCCGGCCATGGCCGAGGTCCGCGCCTCCTCCGCCTCCGACGAGTGGAGCGGCGATTTCCCCGAGGTGTTCCGGCAGTTGCGCGCCGAGCAGTCCTTCGGAATGCTGATCGCCGCCGACGACCAGCGGGCGCTGGCCCGCGAGGAGCGGCTGGCCCAGGCGTCCCCCAGCATCCCGGCGCCCATGTTCTGGTTCCTGCTGTGCGCGCTGACCGTGACCGTGGTCTCCCTCGGCGTCGCCGTGCCCCACCGGGACAACCGCGGACAGCTCGCCGCCCTGGTCGTCGTCACGGTCCTGCTGGGCAGCGCGCTGTTCATCATCCGCGACGTGGACCGCCCCTTCGGCTGGCTGATCAACGTGCCGCCCAAGGCGATCACGGCCGTCGAGGCGCAGACCCTGCGCACTCTGCGGTCCTCACGTCCCCAGGCCGTCCTCCCCTGCGACACCCGGGGGAACAGGACCCGGGCCAAGGTGTGAGCGGACGCCGTTCGGCCGTGCCCCCGCCGGTACGGCCACGGGTTGGGTACGCGGTCGCCCCGGCGCGGGCACTCACCGCTCCCGGCTGGTGACCAGCAGCCCCCGGGTCCAGGCGATGAGCTGTCGCACGATGGCTGTGGCGTGTGCGCTGCGGCGGCGGGAGAACGGCAGCACCAGCAGGGCGGGCACGGAGGCCAATGTCACGATGACGACGGGTACGAGCGCGAGCCCGACGATGAGCACCCGCGCGGCCCATCGGGCGCCGGCAATGAACGGGGAGCGGGGCGAGGTGCCGGAGGTTGCGGCCCTCGGCAAGACGTTGACAGGGCTGTTCAAGACCCTGGGCGTCTCACAGGAGGCGTACGCGGTCCGCGTCGCCTTGGACGCCGCCACCGTCTCCCGGTTCCTGCGCGGGCGCCGGGTCGCCACCGAGGACTTCATCGGCCGCCTCGTCCGCGAGGCGGAGCTCAAGCTCGGGGCCCCGCTCACAGAGGAGGTCAAGGCCGAGGTTCACCGCCGGCGTCTGGCGGCCCTGGAAGCCACCAACCCCGCCGGGTACGAACTGGAGTGCCTGCGCCAGGAGATGACGCGCTCCCAGCGCACGCTCGCCCGCCTGACCGTCAGGAGGAGGCGCTGCACGACCTGTTGGCGAAGCGCGAGTCCGAGGTCCGGTCCGTGAGGGGCGAACTCGACGCCCTCAACCGCGACTGGTCGGCTGACCTGACCGCCGCCACCCGACGCGAGGTCGAGCTCCGCACCGCGCTCGACGACCACACCGCCGTCCGCGACGCCCTCCTGGCCGAGATCACGAAGCTTCGCGCCGGTCTGGCCGATACGTCGGCCCTGCGGGCCGATGCGGAGGACCACTGCCGGGACTTGGAGGAGCGGGTCCTGGCCATGGAGGAGGAGTTGGCCGAGCTGCACCGGGACGATGGGGGGCCGATCGGACCGCTGCTGGAGCGCCTTGAGGGGTTCCGGTCCAGCGGTGACGTACGCACGCTGGGCCGCGAGCTGGCCGACGTGGCGTGGGAACGTCCGGCCGCGGAGATCGTGCTGGTGCTGCAACGGCTCGGGGAGGCGGGTGAGCGTTCCAGGGGCGAGTCCTTGCTCAGCGATGCCGCTCAGGCCCGGTCCCTCGGCGTCGTCACGGAGATCGGTGACCTGATGACGCAGGGGCCGTTCCAAACGGCCTTCAGATTTCATCTCGTCCGGTGCGCCGCCCGGTTCCGGTCCGTACCCGAGCTGGCCGTGCTGCAACGTCACTGGCAGGGCGGGGCTTGGCCCCCGTCGGGCGCCGTCCTGGTGTGCCTCGTACGGACGGACCGCCCTGCCGCCGAGGTGTTGGAGGTGATCTCGCTCCTGTCCGACGAAGGCGCACCCGTCGTGCCGAGCCTGTCGGCGGCTGCGGCCGCCTACCGTCCGTCCGATCGTGTCGTGGCCGTTCTCGCGGAGCTCGCGTATCGCGGTGACGAGCGCCTCGTCCGGGTCCCGCTGCGCCACCTGATGAGGTACGTCCACGCTTCGGGGCTGGGGCAGTCCTTTTCCGCCGATCTGATGACGCTCCCCGAGGACCGACGGCGCGCGCTGTCGGCACACATGGCCGCGGCACCGCTGAGGACCCTGCTGGACTTCCTCGACACTCTCAATTCCTCGCCCAGGACGTCCCAGGCGGCCGCGGAGCTGCTCGAACGGGTCGAGGCGACGGGCCGCGGGGCCGACGTGCGTTCGTACCAGGGGAAGCGCGCCCGGGCCTACCCGCACCACGAACCGGAGGAGTGGACGGACGACAGGTGACCGCTCACCGCGTCTCGGGGCCGGCCCGCACGACACCCCGCACGACACCCCGCTCGCGCCCCTCGCGGATTCCACTGACGAGCGGTTGACGGCGCCTCAGGCAGATGTGAGAGATCGCCACTCCTCGCGTGAAGAACTGTTTAACGGATCGGTGACGGGAAGGGTGGCCGACGGCAGAGGCGAGGGGCCGAAAGGCCATGTCAACCAGCGCCTATGGCAGGCTGGTTGGGCGTATGCGGCGTCACGGCGGGCGTCCGAGGGGCGGAAGATCCGGTGATAACATCCCCGGGTCTGTGATCTTGTTCCATTTTGACGCAGATGCTGATGTGTGATCGGCGGCATGCTCACCGCGTAACTGCAGGTGAACCGTGCCGATCAGCTGTGTTGCGGGGCCTCGCGAGGTGTTTCTGCAGCCGTCCGCATGGCACGCGCCGGGAAAGGTTTCCATGAATCGAGACGCACTTGTGTGGTGCCTGGTTGCGGTGGCGGCGATAGCCGTCGTCGCGGTCGTGGCACTCGTCGCCCGCAACAGAGCACTGGGGGCGAAGAAGGAGCACACCGAGGCCGAACTGAGGCACCGGCTCCTCTCGGCGGACAGCCAACTGCACGCGTCGTACGCCGAGCTGCAGCGGTTCCGGAACGAGCAGGACGCCACGCTCCGCGAAGCCAAGGAAGCGGCGGAGGAGAACACCAAGGCCGTCCTCAAGGGCGCCGCCAGCCTCCTGCAGAGCCTCGCGGCCGAACAGACGACGCTCCTGGACGGCATCCAGCGCAAGTACGGCGGACACACCGTCCTCAGCGACCTGTTGGACGTCAACCACGCCAACGCCCAGATGGCCCGCAAGGCTCAGGGCATCGCCGTCATGTGCGGTGCGCCGCTCGGCCGTCGCAACAGGCCCGCCAGCGTCTACGACGTGGTGCGCAGCGCCCAGGGGCAGATCCGCAACTTCAACCGGGTCGCCATCATGCAGCAGACCAGCCTCGCCCTGAAGTCGTCCGCGGTCGCGCCGGTCGCCCTCGCCGTGGCGGAGCTGCTCGACAACGCGGCCAGCTTCTCGCAGCACGACGCACCGATCGAGGTGACGTTCCAGCGCGTCCAGAACAACCTCTGCATCGTCATCGACGACGCCGGTGTCAGCATGAACGACGAAGAGCGGCAGCGGGCCACCGCGCTGCTCTCGGGAGAAGTCGCCCCCCGTCTGTCGCAGCTCGGGACTCAGCCGAAGTTCGGCTTCCCGGTCATCGGCCTGATCGCGCGTCAGCACGGTTTCAAGGTCGACGTCACCGGAGTCTCCAGGTACGGCGGCGTCAGGGCCGTCGTCCTCTTGCCCGAGGAGCTGTGGACCATGGAGGAGATACCGCCCGCCCCGCAGGCCGCCCCGCAGGCCGCCCCGCAGGCTCCTGAGGCCCCGAAGGCTCCCGAGGCCCCGGTCAGCGATATCCGGCGTGCCACCGAGAGCCGGCCGCAGCCGAGCGCGGCCTCGCGCACGATGCACGGTCTGCCCAAGCGCGGCGCACGCCAGGCGCCCATCGCGAGCGTCCCCGATCCCGATCCCGACACCGCCGTGCCGGCGCCACGGACCCCGGGGGAAACGGGCCGCGCCTCCGGGCGCAGTCTGGGGGCCTTCCAGCGCGGCACGCTCTCCGGTCGCAACCTTGACGCCACCTCGTTCGAAGGGCCCGAAGAGGCATGACCGCAGACCTGTCGTGGATGCTCGAGGACATCGTGCACAACGTGCCCCACGCACGGCACGCCGTCCTGCTGTCCGCGGACGGCCTTCCGCGCGGCGCGACCGAGGGCCTGGCCGAGAAGGACGTACGCACCATCTCCGCGGCCATGGCCGGGATGCAGTCGCTCAGCCGGGCGACGGCACACTTCGCCGGACCTGAGGAGGACCGGCAGTGGAACCAGACGATCATCGAGTTCTCGCACGGCTGGAGCTTCCTGATCGGGGCGGGGCAGGGCTCCTACCTCGCCGCCGCGGCCGCGCCCGATGTGGACATGCAGCAGATCTCCTTCCGCATGCACCGCCTCGTCGCCCGACTGGGCAACAACCTCACCTCGCCGCCGCGGGTAAGCTCCGAGGAGGCCGGAGGTCCACGGGCGGGCGTCCCCCGGCAGCAGGGATCCGGTGACACGGGATTCGCCCTCGGCGAGCTCGACCAGGTGATGTCCGAGGTCAAGGGCGCCCGCCACGCCGTGCTGCTGGGATCGGACGGCCTTCCCCGCGGGGCGACCAGCGGGATGAACCGCGACCTCGCGGACACGATCTCCGCGGCGATGACGGGCATCCACGCCTACAGCCGGGTGACCTCCCAGTTCGCGGGGGTCGTCGAGGACGCGGAATGGCGTCAGACGGTCATCGAGTTCCAGCACGGCTGGATCTTCCTGATGACGGCCGGACCCGATGCCTTCCTCGCCGCGGCCGCCGAACACGACTGCGACATCGAACAGTTCACCACGCGTCTGCACGAGGTGGTTCCCCGACTGACCGCGACGGCGACGGCGACGGCGGGACAAGGGAAGGGGACGCGCCATGCCTGATGGGTTCGAACAGGATGAAGAGCTGGAACTGACGTCTCCGTTAGTCCCCCTCTTCGTGATCACGAACGGACGAGCGCTGCCCCCGGACCACGAGTACGAGCACACGACGCTCGTGACGGCGGCGGTGGAGAACGGACAGGCCGCGGCCCGCACGCTGTCCCCGGAAGCGGGGCAGGTCATGGACCTGGTGGCGAACGGCTTCCTGTCCGTGGCCGAGGTGGCGGGGCACACGCACCTGCCCCTGGGCATCGTCCGCATCCTGCTGGCGCAGTTGGAGGAGGACAACCTCATCCTCGCGAGGACACCGATACCGCGCGCCGAACGTGTCGACAGAGAACTGGTCAGCGCCGTGCTCGAGGGCCTGAAGAATCGATTCGGAGCGTAACCCCCGTGTACCTGGATCCAGATGTCTCCCACGCGGTGAAGATCCTCATAGTGGGGCACTTCGGGGTCGGCAAGACCACCTGTATCGGCAGTCTCTCCGAGATCGAACCCCTGCGGACCGAGGAAGAGATCACCGAAGCCAGCGTGGGCTTCGATGACCTGTCGGGCACGCCCGACAAGACGACCACCACCGTCGCCATGGACTTCGGCCGGCTCACCCTGAGCGACACCCTGGTGCTCTACCTCTTCGGAACACCCGGCCAGGAGCGCTTCAAGGAGATGTGGGAGGAGCTCTCCCGGGGGGCTCTGGGCGCGCTGGTCCTCGTCGACCCGGAGCGACTGCACGAGTCCTTCCCCGTCCTGGACCTCGTCGAACGCTTCGGCCTGACGTACGCCATCGCCGTGAACCACTTCGAGGGCACCACGCACTACCCGCTCGACGAGGTGCACGAGGCGCTGAACCTCACCGCCGAGACCCCTGTCGTGGAGTGCGACGTACGGGACGAGAACTCCTCCGCGCGGGCCCTCATCACCCTCGTGAAACACCTCATGTCCCAACTCAGCTAGGAGCCCCGGAATGCAACAGCCGCTCGAACCGCAGGAGATACCCCCCGGCTGCCCCGCGCACGGGAACGTCCAGCTGTACGGCCCCGAGTTCGGAGCCGACCCCGACAGCCACTACGCGCAGCTGCGTCTCTTCGGCCACAGCGCACCCGTGGACATCGCCCCCGGCGTCCAGGCCGAACTCGTCACGAGCTACGACGCCGCCCTGTACGTCCTGCAGAACCCCGCTTCCTTCGTACGCGACTCCCGCCGCTGGAACGCCCTCAACGAAGGCCGCGTCCCCGCCGACAGTCCCGCGCTGCCCATGATGGGTTACCGCCCCAACGCGCTCTTCAGCGACGGTGCAGCACATGCGCGACTGCGGCGGGCCGTCACCGACAGCCTCGCCACGGTCAACGAGCACCAGCTCATCAGGCAGACGCAGCAGTCCGCCAACTACCTGATCAGCCAGTTCAGTACCGACATCCGCGGCCAGGCGGAGCTGATGTCCGAGTACGCCCAGCCGCTGCCGCTGCTGGTCTTCAGCGACCTGTTCGGCTGCCCGCCCGAGATCGGCGACCGCGTGATCGCCGGCATCAGCGGCATCTTCGAGGGGACGCCCGGTGCCGACGAGGTGCTCGGCGGGGCGCTCACCGAGCTGATCGAACTCAAGCGGCGGCGCCCGACGGACGACCTGACGACCCGGCTGATGGAGCACTCGGCCCAGCTGAGCGACGAGGAGGTGCTGCACCAGCTCGTCACCCTGCTCTCCGGTGGCACCGCGCCGCTGGCCGCGGCCATCGGCACCAGCAGCGCCCTGTACCTCGGAGAGGACTGGCAGGCCGGCCTTCCGGTCGAGGACGCGGTCTCCCAGACCCTCTGGAACTACGCGCCGATCGCCAACTACGCGGTTCACTACCCGACTCACGACGTCGAGCTCGGCGGCAGGGTGGTCCGGACCAACGACCCGGTCCTCATCTCGTTCGCCGCGGCCAACACCGACCCGAAGCTGACCGAACACCGCGAACAGCTCAGCGCTAAGGCGCACTTGGCGTTCGGGGCGGGCCCGCACGCCTGCCCCGCCAAGGACCCGGCTTTCATGATCGCCGTGACTGCCGTCGAGACGCTGCTCAACCAGCTCCATGACGTCGAGCTGCGGGTCCCGTTCAAGTCGCTCACCTGGGCGCCGAGTCCGTGGAGCCGCTCGCTGGTCACGCTCCCGATCCGCTTCACCCCGAAGGCCGTTCCCCCGGCGGCCGGGTCGGCCGGCTCGCACGCGGGCCAGCCCTTCCCGCAGCAGGCGGCCGCCCCCGCGCCCGCCAGCTCCGGACCCTCGCGCGCGAACGCCGGGGCCGCGCAGCAGTCCAAGGGCGGCCTGTTCAGCCGCTTCCTGGCGTGGACCAGGGGCGAGTGAGGCAAGTGTGATTCTAGTAACTTCCTGAGTACTCAGTGGTAGTGGATGCGCTAACGATCATGCGGGTATGCATGGCGGCTGGTTCTCAGAAAGGAGCCGCCATATGGGCGTTGCCACTATCCCGACGTACGACCGCCGGGCGTCCGCCTCCCTCTTCTCCCGTCTACGGACGGCCGGAGGGCAGGCCGACCCCTTCCCCATCTACAGCGAACTCCTCGCGCGGGGAGAGGTGGTGCCCGCCCCCTGGGGCGGTTTCGCCGTAACGGGCTTCGCCGCCTGCGACCAGGTTCTGCGCAGCCGTCAGTGGCTGGAGCCCGACCGGGAATGGCGCGAGCGCCAAGGGGCCGGGACGCGCTGGAACGCGCCCTCTTCGCGCGAGATGGGCAACACGCTCGCCGCGCTCAACCCCCCTGACCACACCAAGGTGCGTCGGGCGGCGGGCACCTTCGACCGGGGCACCGTGGAGCGCATCGGCCGCAATGTGAAGCGGACCGCGAATCAGCTCCTCGACGCCTTCACGGAGCGAATACGCACCGGCGAGGCGGACTTCTCGGAGCTGGTCTGCGAGGAGCTGCCCGTCGCCGCCATAGGCGACTGGCTGGGGCTACCACAGGCCGACTGGCCCAGGCTCCGGGCGTTGACGCACGATCAGGTCTTCACCCAGGAGCTGCTGCCGTCGGCCAGCCAACTCGCATTGTCCGACGCCGCCACGGCCGAACTCCGCACGTACTTCATGGACTTGGTGCGTGACCGGCGCTCCCGCCCCGGCGATGACCCGGTCACCCGGTGGATCCAGACGTGGGACGCGATCGAGCCCGACCAGGACAAGGCCGACGAAGCGGTCTACTTCCTCGTGTTGTTCGTCCTGCTGGCCGCCCTGGAAACCACCGCGACCCTCCTCTCGACGATGACGCTCCGGCTCGTCGAGAGTCCGGACCGCTGGGCCATGGTCGCCGACAACCCGGGCCTCGTGGCCGGCTTCGTGGAGGAGACCCTCCGCTACGACCCGCCCACCCACGTGATCAGCAGGATCGCATCGCAGGACTCCGTGCTGGGCGGCTTCGAGATCCGCCGCGACGAGATGGTCCACCTCATGATCGGCGCGGCGCACCGAGACCCGGCCAGGCACGGCGACCCGAACCGGTTCGACCCCGAACGGGCCGCCGACCACCTCGCGTTCAGCGGCGGCATCCACTACTGCCTCGGCGCGCCGCTGGCCCGCCTCGAAGCGCAGACCCTTCTCCACCAACTGGTCCAGCGCCTTCCCCGCCTCACTCTCGTACGCCCCCCGTCGATGGCGCCCCGTGTGGCGTTCCGGCGACTCCTGAACCTGGACGTAGCACTCGCATGACCGACTCCACCCCCACCCCCGCACGCGTCCGGACCGCTCCCAAGGCGATTCGCACCGAGCAGGAGGGCCCCGTACTGCATGTCCGCCTCAACCCCTGGGGGCAGGAGGACACGTTGGACACCGTGGTCCTCGACGATCTCATCACCCTGCTCGACGAACTGCACGAGAGACCCGACGTCCGGATCCTGACGCTGTCGTCGCTGGGTGCGGACTTCTGCCTGGGTGCCGACCGCAACGAGTACCAGGAGGCGTTGGCCGCCGATCCGTCCGGAGTGGGCCTGCGGCGCATCGCCGACAAGGCGCACCGCCTGTGCCAGGCCCTGGAGAACACCCACGCGGTCACCATCGCCCGGCTGCACGGGCGGGTCATCGGCGCGGGTCTCGCCCTCGCCTCCTTCTGCGATCTGCGCGCCGGTGCCGACACCAGCCGCTTTCGCATGCCGGAGGTGGGCATCGGGCTGCCGCCGGCGTGGGGCGGGGCGATGGGACGCCTGGTCTCCGAGGTGGGCGCCTCCAGGATCCGTGAACTCATGCTCACCTGCGACGTCTTCGACGCCGACACGGCACACCGCATCGGTCTGCTCCACCGGACCGCCCCGCTCGACCAACTGGACAAGGTGATCGATTCCTGGACCAGGCCCCTCGTCCGGCGCTCGCCCGAAGCGCTCGTCCTGACCAAGCGGATGCTGGCCGGGTATGCACGGGCGGACAGGACGGCAGACGTTTCCCTGCTCGATTCCCACCTCCTGGCAGCCACCCTCCAGCAGCACACGAGGGGCTGATCCCCGGGCTGATGCGGAGACACAGTCCGCGCACGGCGAGGTGCCCGACCCCTCACGATCAGGTCGGGCACCTCGCACCGTTCGCCGCGCCGCTCACCCGACCGGGAGATGCGCGAGGTACGACCGCACGTTGCGCCGCGTCTCGCCGACGGCGTCCCCGCCGAACTTCTCGGCCACCGCGTCCGCCAGCACCAGCGCGACCATGGCCTCCGCCACGATGCCCGCCGCCGGGACGGCACACACGTCGGACCGCTGATGGTGTGCGGCGGCCGCCTCGCCGGTCGCCACGTCGATCGTCGCCAGCGCACGCGGAACCGTCGCGATCGGCTTCATCGCCGCCCGGACCCGCAGCAGCGCACCCGTGGACATGCCGCCCTCGGTGCCGCCCGCCCGGCCGGTCGTGCGCTTCACGCCGCCGGCCGTCCGCACGATCTCGTCGTGCGCCTTCGACCCCGGCACCCTGGCCAGATCGAAGCCGTCCCCGACCTCGACGCCCTTGATCGCCTGAATGCCCATCAACGCACCTGCGAGCCGCGAGTCCAGCCGCCGGTCCCAGTGCGTGAACGAGCCGAGACCCACCGGTACGTCGTACGCCAGCACCTCGACCACACCACCGAGGGTGTCGCCGTCCGTGTGGGCCCGGTCGATCTCCGCGACCATCGCCTTGGAAGCCTCCGGATCCAGGCAACGCACCGGATCCTCATCCAGCTTCGCCTGGTCCGAAGGCGTGGGCAGCACACCGTACGGGGCACGGACGGTGGCCAGCTCCACCACGTGGGAGACGATCTCGATGCCGGTCGTCCGCCTCAGGTACGACCTGGCGACCGCGCCCAGCGCCACCCGCGCAGCCGTCTCCCGCGCACTCGCCCGCTCGAGAACCGGCCGGGCATCGTCCAGCCCGTACTTCTGCATACCGGCAAGATCCGCGTGACCGGGGCGGGGGCGGGTCAGGGGCGCGTTGCGCGCCAGCCGGGCCAGCTCCGCCGGGGCCACCGGATCGGCCGCCATCACCGTCTCCCACTTGGGCCACTCGGTGTTGCCCACCATGACCGCGACGGGGCCGCCCATGGTCAGGCCGTGCCGCACCCCGCCCAGGAAGGAGACCTCGTCCTCCTCGAACTTCATCCGGGCACCGCGCCCATGGCCCAGCCGCCGCCTGGCCAGCGCGTCCGCCACCATCTGCGTGGTGACCGGAACACCGGAGGGGAGCCCCTCCAGCGTGGCGACGAGTGCGGGTCCGTGCGATTCCCCGGCGGTCAGCCAGCGCAACCTGCTCACAGGTCCCCCTCCGATTCGGCGGCCTCGGCGGCCTCGGCGGCTTCTGGCGCCGCGTGCCGGGCGGGCGGGCCGGGGTCGCCGTCCTCAGCGGGCCGCACGCGCCGGACAGGGAGCACTGGGCCCGTGCAGGTCATGAAGGGGGCGGTGCGGGTCATGGGCAATGCGTCTCCCTGGGTCGAGGGTGCGGACTCGGAACCTGCGCGGACGGCCGCCTCGCGCGGACGGCCGCGTGGATCCCGCCCTACTGGTCCGCGGGGCGGGTGGGCAGGCTCAGCCGGCGGTGGATGTCGAGTGCCGCGGTGGACTGGTTGAGGGTGATGTAGTGCAGCCCCGGCGCCTCGTGGTCCAGGAGGCGTTGGGCCAGTTCGGTGGCGTGCTCGACGCCCACGCGATGGGCCTCGCTGGGGTCGTGCCGGGCGGCGTGCAGACGGCCGGCCAGGTCGGGCGGGAAGGCGGCATCGCTCAGTTCGGCGAAGCGGCGGATCTGGTCGTACCGGGTGGCGGGCATGATCTCCGGGATGACCGGGGTGTCGCATCCTGCGGCATCCAGCCGGTCGCGCAGCCGGAAGTAGTCCTCCGCGCGGAAGAACATCTGGGTGATGGCGTAGTCGGCGCCCGCCCGGCATTTGGCGACGAAGTGCCGGATGTCGCCGTCCCAGTCGGGTGAGCGGGGGTGGCGTTCGGGAAAGGCGGCGACCGCGATGCTGAAGTCGCCCAGCTCCCGCACCAGCCGGACCAGGTCCACCGCATGGTCGAGACCCCCCGGATGGCGGGTCCACGGCCCCCGCGGGTCACCGGGCGGATCGCCGCGCAGGACGAGTACGTCGCGCACGCCCGCGTCGGCGTAGCGCCCGATGATCCGGCGGAGTTCGGCCACCGAGTGGCCGACCGCGGTGAGGTGGGCGACGGGGCGCAGGATGGTGTGCTCCGCGATGCGCTGGGTGAGGTCGGTGGTCCGCTCCCGTGAGGATCCGCCCGCCCCGTACGTGACGGAGACGAAGGACGGGTCGACGGCCTCGACCCGGCGCAGGGCCTGCCACAGCACGCGTTCGCCCTGGCCCGTCTTGGGCGGGAAGAACTCGAAGGAGTAGGAACGGTGGCCGGCCGCGATCAGAGCGGCCGGGCCCGGGCTCGTACGGGGCAGCGTGAGGGTGCTCACCGGCGTGCCTCGCCGGCCGCGGACCCCGCGAAGGGTGCGGCGGTCGCGGCCGACTCCACCGGCGGGGCCGCGGTGGGGGCGCCGTCCGGCGCGTCCGCCCCGTAGGCGGTGCGGAGCAGTTCCCGTACCGTCTCCGGTGTGGTGTCGTACGTCTGCGTGCCCACGGCCGACAGGGCGAGCGAGGCCATCACGGAACCGGTCCTCGCGCAGCGCACGGGGGTGTGTCCTGCGGCGAGGGCGGCCAGGTAGCCGGCCCGGAAGGCGTCGCCGACGCCGGTCGGGTCGACCACGGCGTCCGTGGGGACCGCGGAGACGTCCACCGCCGGGCTGCCCGCCCGTTCGATGCGGCTGCCCTTCTCCCCGAGCGTGGTGATCCACGTGCCGACCCGCCGCAGCACCTCGGTGTGGGTCCAGCCGGTCTTGCGCAGCAGCAGTTCGTGCTCGTACTCGTTGGTGAACAACAGCTGTGCGCCGTCCGTGAGTTCTCGGATCTCGGGGCCTTCGAGGCGGGCCAGCTGCTGGGCCGGGTCGGCGGCGTGGGGAATCCCCAGGGTGCGGCAGGCCCGGGTGTGGCGGAGCATCGCCGCCGGGGCGTCGGCCCCGATCAGTACCAGGTCGGCTCTGCCGCACCGGTTCATCACGTCGACGAGGTCGATGTCGGCCGCCTCCGCCATCGCGCCGGCGTAGAAGGAGGCGAGTTGGTTGCCGTCCGGGTCCGTGGTGCACAGGAAGCGGGCCGTGTGCCGGGTGGCGGAGGCGTGCACCGCCGAGGTGCGCACGCCCAGCTCCGCGAGCCGTCGGCCGTAGTCGTGGAAGTCCTGGCCGACGGCCGCAACGAGCAGCGGGCGGTGGCCGAGCCGGGCCAGCCCGTAGGCGATGTTGGCGGCGACGCCGCCGTCCCGGATGTCCAGGGTGTCCACGAGGAAGGACAGCGAGATCCGGTCGAGCTTGTCGGCCAGGAGCTGGTCGCTGATGCGTCCGGGAAAGGTCATGAGGTGGTCGGTGGCGACCGATCCTGTGACGGCTATGCGCACCTCACACCCCCGCTATGGCACGGAGTGCGTGCACGCGGTCGGTGCGTTCCCAGGTGAAGTCGGGCAGCTCGCGGCCGAAGTGGCCGTAGGCGGCGGTCTGGGCGTAGATGGGGCGGAGCAGGTCGAGGTCGCGGATGATCGCGGCCGGGCGGAGGTCGAAGACCTGGCCGATGGCGTCCTGGATCTTCTGGACGTCGACCTTGTGCGTGCCGAAGGTCTCCACGAACAGGCCGACGGGTTCGGCCTTGCCGATCGCGTACGCGACCTGGACCTCGCAGCGCGAGGCCAGACCGGCGGCGACCACGTTCTTGGCGACCCAGCGCATGGCGTAGGCGGCGGAGCGGTCGACCTTGGACGGGTCCTTGCCCGAGAAGGCGCCGCCGCCATGGCGGGCCATGCCGCCGTAGGTGTCGATGATGATCTTGCGGCCCGTCAGACCGGCGTCGCCCATCGGGCCGCCGATCTCGAAACGGCCGGTCGGGTTGACCAGCAGGCGGTAACCCTCGGTCTCCAGCTTGATGCCGTCCTCGACGAGCTGGTTCAGGACGTGCTCGACAACGTGCTCGCGGATGTCAGGGGCGAGAAGACCCTCGACGTCGACATCGGAGGCGTGCTGGGAGGAGACGACAACGGTGTCCAGGCGCACCGCCTGGTCTGCGTCGTACTCGATGGTGACCTGGGTCTTGCCGTCGGGACGCAGGTAGGGGACGGTCCCGTTCTTGCGGACCTCGGACAGCCGCTTGGACAGGCGGTGCGCGATGTGGATCGGGAGCGGCATCAGCTCGGGCGTCTCGTCGCAGGCGTACCCGAACATCAGGCCCTGGTCGCCGGCACCCTGCTTGTCGAGCTCGTCGCCCTCCTCGCCCGCGGCGGCACCCTCGACGCGCTTCTCGTACGCGGTGTCGACGCCCTGCGCGATGTCCGGGGACTGCGCGCCGATCGACACCGACACGCCGCAGGAAGCGCCGTCGAAGCCCTTCTTCGAGGAGTCGTAACCGATCTCCAGGATCTTCTCGCGGACGAGCTGCGCGATCGGCGCGTACGCCTTCGTCGTCACCTCCCCCGCGACGTGGACGAGACCCGTGGTGATCATCGTCTCCACGGCGACGCGGGACGTCGGGTCCTCACGGAGCAGCGCGTCGAGGATGGTGTCGCTGATCTGGTCAGCGATCTTGTCGGGGTGACCCTCGGTCACGGACTCCGAGGTGAAGAGACGGCGGGACATGGCACTCCTTGAGCAGTCCGTTGGATGCGGTGGAATCAGTGGAAACGGGTCAGCGGGGGGCGGAGCCGCACGCCGCGTGCGGGATCAGGCCAGGCGCACCCGCTCGAACTCACCCGGAACGAGAACGGGCTCTGCCGTACCGGAGGCGCCCCGGGCGGTCGCGCGAACCGCGTGCGCCACGGACACGAGTGTCAGGTGGCGGTGCCAGCCCTCGAAGGTGCGGCCCGTGAAGTCCCGTGCGCCCACCGGGTCGGTGATCCGCGCGAAGGAGTCCTCGACCGTACGCGCCGACGCCGCCAGGGCCACCAGCTCCGCGGGACGGGCTTCCAGCAGGTCGGTGAGCCACACCTCGTCGGGCCCGGCCCCACCGCCCGCACCGCATCCGAAGAGGAGCAGGTCCTCCGTGCCGGGGAGGGGTGCGGGGGTGAGGAGGCCGAGCGGGACGGCCCGGCTGACCTTGACGAGGAACCGCAACCGGGCGGCGCGCAGTCGCCGGACCGCGTCGATCACGTCGATTCCGTCGACGGCCACCACCACCGGCCTGGACGGAAGTCCCCGCCCGGGCCCGTTCAGCAGGTCGAGGTACACACCCGTCGCGCACTCCGTCGGGGTCCCGATGTCAGGGACGCCGGGCCGCAGCAACTGCCAGTTGACGGGCTGGCACCGGGCCCCGGACACGGCCCAGAGTCCCACGGCGTACTGCACGGTGCGCACGGCCCCGAGGTCGGGGACGTACCGGCGGTGAACGCCGGCGATGTCGTCGCCCTCCTTCGGCGTGAGCACGGGGCGCACCACCCACGCGTCGAGAGGTGCGGCGGCCGCCGACCGGGCGGCCAGGGCGTGCCGGACCGGCATCCAGTCCCAGGTGGAACAGCTGACGAAGTGGTGCAGCCGCTGCTCCAGCGCGGTCCCGGCGCCCAGACACGCCGCCATGTTGCGGAAGGACCGGCGGCCCTCGGTGACGAGCAGCCCTTCGACGTACTTCGCGGCCCGGGCCCGCTGATCGCTCCGGTTCAGCGAGGCGAACAGCGGGTCGCACAGGGCCCTCAGGTCCGCGTCGCCGGACCGGTTACCGACTGCTTCGCGCCACGCGGCACTCTTCATGAACTCCCCCTGGTCCCGCGGGTGATGAACGTCCCGGTCAGGCCGCGGCCGGCTCCGCCTTCTTGGGCCTGAAGGCTCCGGTTCCGGCGAACACGAGCGCGGCCAGCACGAGGCACACCACCGTGAATCCGGAGACCCCGTGGAAGCCGTCGAAGGCGGAGAGCAGGGAGCCGCCCACGAAGCCTCCGATCATGGTCCCGATGTACAGCGCGGTCGTGGCCAGGGAGGAGACCGTGCCGCGTGCCGCAGTGGTACAGGAGAGCAACATGGCCATGAAGATCGGGTAGTTGAGGCCGAGGACGACGGAGCCGAGGGCCAGCAAGGTGATCGCGGTGGCCAGGTTGGGGGCGAACGGCACGGCGCCGTAGATCAGGATGAGCGCCACGAAGGCGTAGGCGAGCGTGCGTTCCTCCCCCAGCCGCTTGATGAGGTGGCTGCCGAAGATCGAGGTGATCGCCATGCCGACACCCAGCGCCATCATCGCGGTGCTGATCGCCGTGACGCCCAGCCCGAAGTCCCGCGAGAGCCAGGACCCGATGAACGAGATGGTCTCGAACACGCCGGTCTGGTAGGCGAGATACCCCACGAGGTACCAGGTGAAGGTGCGGGAGCGGAACAGGCCGGCGTACACCGAGAAGAAGCCGCCGCCGGCCGACGGCGCGGCGGGCACCGAGGGGAAGACGCGGAACAGCACCAGCCAGACGACGGCGGAGAGACCGGCGACCGCGAAGAACGGCACGTGCCAGGAGCTGGCCGCCAGCCAGCCGCCGATCGGGACGCCGACGACCTGCGAGATGGACATGCCGGCGCCGGCCAGGCCCATGGTCTTCACGATGGCGTCGGCGGGCACCAGGACCGGAATGGAAGCCCACAGCTGGGGGGTGACCAGGGCGGCCGACATGCCGGCGAGCACCCGGAAGACGATCATGCCCCAGAAGTTCGGTGCCACTCCGCAGAGGGCCGTAGCCACTGCGAAGCCGGCGAAGCCGAGGAGGAGGACGCTGCGCCGGTTCCTGCCGTCGGAAAGGGGGCCTGCCACCAGCGCGAAGAGAGCGAATCCGAGGGCGTAGGCGCTCACCATCCAGCCGGACATGCTCGTGGAGACGTCGAAACTGCGGGAGAGCACGGGCAGCATCGGGGCGACGAGGAAGGTGTCGGTTCCGATCACGAACATGGTCGTGAACGAGAGCCAGGCGATTGCCGTGGCCGATACCTTCTTCGCCACCAGTGGCACGGAATCGTCCGTGCTTGTTTTCGATCGAGTGGAACTCATGACTTTCACACCGCCGTCAGGGGGAACACTTCGGGGAAGTGCTTCGGCGTCGGCGAGGACGCCGGAGCGGGAGGGGGAAGGGGATGGGGATGGGGATGGGGATCTGTCAGGGGGCGGAGCGGGGAGGTTTCCTTCCCCAGGCCGAATACACGAACGTCGACACGTCCGGTGCGGGCTCACTGGCGACCAGGGCCTGCGCGGCTTCCACTTGTCCGGCGGTGACCAGGCCCGCTTCGACCAGTCGCGGGCCGCTCTGGACGAGCCGGGTGGCCAGGAGCCGGTCCTGCACCGCGTCCACGCCGAGACCGCCCGGGGTGACGGAGACGCCCACCGAGTCACAGCCGACCGCTTCCAGCCGTGCCGGAATGCGCCGCGCCCAGGACAGGTCGATGCCCTGTCCGGCGAGCGCCTCCAGGTACGCGCCGTGGACCTGCTGCCACGCGGGGTACGCGGAGTCGGCCGCGGGCAGGAAGTGCACGTCCTCGAGGACCAGCCAGCCGCCGGGGGCCAGCCAGCGCATGACCCGTTCGACGATCTCCTCGCGCCGCGGCAGGTGCATGAACACCGCGCGGGCGTGGATCAGGTCGAAGGAGTCGGCGGGAAAGTCGTCGGTGGTCAGGTCCGACCCCCGCACCTCCAGGTGGGGGGCGCGGTCTCCGTCGATGAACCGGGGGTCGATGTCCAGCGCGAGCACGGAGCCTTCGGGCACCCGCTCTGCGAGCCAGTACGCGATGGAGCCCGCGCCGGCGCCCAGTTCCAGGCACCGCCAGTCCGGCCGCATCGGCAGTCGTCCCAGGGCCTGCACGGTGCCCGGGTCGTAGGTCTTCTCCAGGAGTTGGAGCCGCTCCAGTTCAGTGGGCAGGTCCTTGCTCAGCAAACCTGTCGTGTAGGCATCGGCAGGCACAACGGTCGCGCTCATCACATTGCTTTCCTTTCCGAGGGGGCGCCGGCCCGCGCTGGTCAGCTGGGTTCGCCGAAGTAGCCGGACGAGTGCAGGACGCGCAGCCAGGTACCGTCGGGCTGCCGCCGCGCCACCTGGTAGCGGCCCCGGCTGTTGTCCTGCGGGACGCTCGACGTGAGGGCGATGTCGCCCAGGCGCAGCGTGGGCAGCGACGTCTCCATCGGGAAGTACGAGAACTTCGCGAGCATCCCTTCGAACGCCTTCTGTATGGCATCGCGGCCGTGGTGCTCGTGGCCGATCGGGAAGGCCATGACGGCGTCCGGTTCGTAGAGGGCGGCCATGCCCTCGGCGTCGGCCTCGTTGGCGCGCTCCACCCACAGCCGGGCCAGATCCTCGGGCTCGTGTGCTCTCTCGCGCTGTGTCGTCATCGGGATGCGCATCCTCATCTGTCGTCTGTCGGTCTGTCGTCTGTCGGTCTGTGGTCTGGTGTCTGGCGCGGGGGAGGCCGGAGGTCAGTCGGAGATCAGGGCGCGCGGGTCGTAGACCGCTCGAATTCGGCTGATCTTTCCGTCCTCGACATGGATCCAGTTCGCGACAGGAGTGGGCCCGGCGATACTGGTGTGCAAGGTAAACCAGGTGACTACGTCGGATTCCGACACGAAGACCCGTTCCACCACGAGGTCCGTTGTCACCGGTGACATGCGCTCCAGGGATTCCCGGCACTGGTCCGGATCGTCGAGGGTCGCGAGCGGCCCCACGTAGGAGAAATCGTCCGCCAAGAGGGATCTCAAGGCGTCGAATTCCTTTCCCCGCCAAGCCGCGATATAGGCCGCCGCTATCCCCTCGGCATCGCCCGGTCCGGTTTTCTCTGTTTCCTCGGACTCTTCGTTCACTCAATGAATTCTGCACAGGCGGCCGATGCCTGGCGATGGGCCGCACCGCACTATGTCAAGTCATCCGCGACGGCCCGGCAACGTTCGGCACCGCAAAGACGATCACGGCTGGAGGCGTCGCACCGTGTACCCGTCGCCGTCCCTGTCGTACCGCAGGCGCTGGTGCACGCGGTTCTCGCCGTTGGCCCAGAACTCCACGCTGTCGAACCGCAGCAGGCAGGCGACGTAGGTCGCCGGGCGCGGCAGCGGTCCGGCGTCGGCCAGGCGGGCGACCTCGGCCTGGAAGGCGGCCATGTCGAGCAGTTCCTCGCTCTGCCGGGACGTCACCGACGCGGGATGGGTGAAGAGCGGCCGCTCCAGCCACTTGGCGTCGGCCGTCTCGGTGCCGAGGACCTCCACCGCGCCGCTGACGCTGATCTGCTGGCTGGTCTCGCGCCAGTACAGGACGCCCGACGCCCAGGGGTTCCGGGTGAGTTCGCGGCCCTTCTGGCTGTTGACGTGCGTGGCGAAGACGAAGCCTTCATCGGCTATCTCGTTCACCGCGACGATCCGGGTCGACGGCCGTCCCCGCTCGTCGGCGGTGGCGAGCGCCAGCGCCTTCGGCTCCCGTACGCCGAGGCGCGCGGCGGTGTCCCACCAGTCGCGGACGAGCCCCGCCGGGCCGGGGGGCGGTGCGTCGTACTCGGGAAAGCTGATCTCGACGGTGCCGGTGAGCGTTTCCGACCTGGTTGAACTCATTGCTGCCTCCGTGGTCGTGCGGTGTGTCGTGGCCGTGACGGCGTTGGTGCGGGCGGCGGGTGCGGGCGCGGGCGCAGTCTTGGGCGCTCCGGTCAGACGAGCGCCGTGCCCCGGGCGAACAGGGCTCCGCTGCCGCCGACTTCGACGGAGACGAAGCGCTCTCCCGTCCCCTCGGCGCGGGCCAGCATCAGGGAAGGGCGACCCATCTCCACGCCCTGCAGGATCTGCACCGGCTGCCCTGGGGCGATCAGTCCGTGGCGGCCCAGGTGCAGGGCGAGCGGTCCCGCTGCCGAGCCGGTGGCCGCGTCCTCCACCACTCCGTACGCCGGCGAGAACATCCGGGTGCGCCAGTGCGTCCCCTCCCCCGCGAAGCAGTTGACCGCCAGGTCCTCGAACGCGGCGAGCGCCCGGTGGTCGGGATGGAGCCCGGACAGCGCCTCGACGCTGTCGAGCCCCACGAAGACGTGCCGGGGGCCGTTGCGGTAGATCTCCACGGGCAGGGTCGACTCCCGAACACCGACGGCCGACAGGAGTTCATCCGCCCGGTCGAACAACTCCCACGTCGGTATGGGCTGTTGCATGCGCGCCGATACCACCGCGCCGTCCCTGCGATCCAGTTCGAAGGGGATGGCCCCCATTTCCGTTTCCAGGAGGAGCTTGTCCTGATCGGTCTCGGCGCCAAGCGCTATGGCGGTGCCCAGCATCGGGTGCCCGGCGAAGGGCAGTTCGTTGACGGGTGTGAAGATGCGGATGCGGGCGTCTCCTCCGTGCTGCGGTGCGAGCACGAACGTGGTCTCCGACAGGTGCATCTCCCGGGCGATCTGCTGCATGCGCTCGCCGGGGATGTCGTCCGCGTCGAAGAAGACGGCGACGGGGTTGCCGCGCAGGGGCTCCTCTGCGAAGGCGTCCACTACGGCGTACTTGTGCATGGTCGGGTCTCTCCCCTTGAGCGAAGTGCGAATGGTGGTCGGTCAGACGGTGGCGCGCGGCTTCGCCTGTCCGGCCGTGTCCGGGAGCACGGCCGTGTCCGGGAGCACGGCCGTGTCCGGGAGCACGGCCGCGTCCGCGGCGCCGCCCGCAGCGGGCGGGGCCAGCACGCCGCGTACCGCGCGCGCCACGATGCCCGGGCCGTTCCGGGTGAGTACGGACTCGGCGTGGAACTGCATGGACGCGAAGTGCGGTCCGCGCAGCGCGTGCACCTCTCCGGTGTCCGGGTCCCGGCTCACCTCGACGGTGCCGACCCCGTCGACCTCGACGAGGTCCTCGTCGCTCACGGCGGCGAACGCGTTGTAGAAGCCGACTCGTTCGGAGGCGCCGAACAGGTCGACGGCCTTCTGCACGCCCTGGCTGGGCACGTCCTTGCGGTGCACGCGGAAGCCGAGGCGCAGGCTGAGTGTCTGGTGGCTCAGGCAGACGGCGAGGAAGGGCCGCCGCTCGCGCAAGAGGGTGTCGACCGCCGCCCGCAGATGCCGCATCCTCGGGTGGTCGCCGGCGCCCGGGTCGCCCGGCCCCGGCCCCATGACCACCAGGTCGTAGCCGTGGAAGGAGTAGCTCTCGTCGAAGCGCCGCACGGTCACCACGAAGCCCAGCGAGCGGAGCTGTCCGGCGATCATGGCGGTGAAGGTGTCCTCGGCGTCGACGACGAGGACCCGGCGGCCGGCGAGGTCGGGCGCCGGCCGCAGCCGCAGGCCGACGTCGCTCAGCCAGAAGTCGGCGATGGCGTCGTTCCTGCTGCCCAGGGCGGCGCGGACCGCGGGGTGTTCCGCGAAGCGGCTGACCGCGGGCGTCTGAAGGGCGGCGATCAGGCCCGCTGCCTTGGCCCGGGTCTCGGCGGCCTCCGCGGCGGGATCCGAGTGGCGCACCAGCGTGGCGCCGACCCCGATGCTCAGGCGGCCGGCGGCGGAGATGTCCGCGGTGCGGATCAGGATCGCCGAGTCCAGCTGACGGGTGCCGTACTCGTCACGGCTCATCAGGGCGGCGACCCCGCTGTAGTAGCCGCGACCCTGCGGTTCGTACCGTTCGATGACCCGGCAGGCGCTCTCCAGCGGGCTCCCGGTGACGGTCGGGGCGAACAACGTCTCGCGCAGGACCTCGCGAACGTCCCGGTCGGTGTGCCCCTCGATGAAGTACTCGGTGTGCGCGACGCTGCCCAGTTCCTTGAGGTACGGGCCGACGACCCGGCCGCCCTCGGGGCAGATCTGGGCCATCATCTTCAGTTCCTCGTCGACGACCATGTACAGCTCGTCGGTCTCCTTGCCGTCGGCGAGGAAGTCCATGATCCCGGGCAGTTCCGGGCCGGACACGGGGTAGCGGTAGGTGCCGCTGATCGGGTTCATGACGGCGACCCCGTCACGGACGCTGACGTGCCGCTCGGGCGAGGCGCCGACGAACGTGCGGTCGCCGGTGTGGATGACGAACGTCCAGTAGGCGCCGGCCTCCCGGGCGAGCAGACGGCGGAAGAGGGCCAGGGCCCGATGGTGTCCGTAGTCCCCGATGTCGGCGACGAAGGACCGCTTGATGACGAAGTTGGCGCCCTCTCCGGTGCCGATGGCGTCGGCGAGGACGCCGCGCACGGTGTCGGCGTACTCCTCGTCGCTGACGTCGAAGTGCGGATCGCGCAGTTCGGTCGGTACGTCGGAAATCCGCGCCACCGCGTCCGCCACGCGTACGGTCTCCTGGCCGGTGACCGTCAGCGCGATCAGCGGCGCGCCGTCGTCGGGGGCCGCGAATCCGCGCTCGGCGATCTGGCGGTACGGGACGACCGCGAGCACGTCGTGCCGTACTCCCCCGCCCTGCGGCAGGCCCTCGGGCAGCGGGATCCCGGCCAGGGTGTCCGGCTGCGAGACCTCGCCGACCAGGACGTCGAGGTACCCGGGGCCGGTCGCCTCGGGGCGGTGCAGCACCGCGAACGGGCCCGGTTCCCCTCCCAGGATCCGTTCGAGCAGCCCCGGCACGGCGGATCCGCTCCCCCGGAACGACGGCGGCCGCCCGCTCATGCGAGGACCTCCTTGGCGGTGAGCACCGCGGCGCAGCGCTCGGCGGCGTACCGCAGGGCCAGCTCGTGGTACTCGGCCGAGAAGTCGCCTACGGCGTCGGCGACCAGGAACGTCTGGATGTCGTGGGTGAACGCCTCGGCCGCCGACATCAGGACCCCGACGTGTGCGTAGACGCCGCAGATGATCAGCTGGTCGCGTCCGCCGGCCCGCATGCGCTCCAGGAGGTCGGAGCGGAAGAAGGCGCTGTAGCGCCATTTGGTGAGCAGCCAGTCCTCCGGTCCCGGGGTCAGTTCGGCGACGACCTCCCGGTCGGCGGGGTCGGTGCGCATGCCCGGGCCCCAGAAGTCCTTGAGGAGTCCGCGCCGCGCGTCGCCCATGCCGCCGGGCTGGGCGGTGTAGGCCACCGGGACCTCGTGCGCGACGCTCCACTGCCGCAACAGGGCCGCGTTGGCGATGAGTTCCTCGCGCAGGGGCGACGGGAAGGGCTTGAGGAAGTACCGCTGCATGTCATGGACCAGGAGGACCGCACGCTTCGGGTCGACGGTCCATCGGGCGGTGTTGGCGGGCAGGTCGCCCGCGGTGGGCAGCGCGTAGGGTTCGATGGGCGGTATGCCGGGCATGGCCCTGGTCTCCAGATCCTGAGGGGAAGGGGTCAGCCGTTCCAGGCCGACACCACGTGGACGGCCTGACCCGGGTTGAGGCGCGGGTCGCAGCGGCTGGTGTACTTCTCGCCGACCCGGGCGAGGGCGGCCTCGTCGGTGGCGCACTCCGTGACCTCGTCCGGGGTGGTCTCCAGGTGCAGGCCGCCGGCGACTCCGCCGCCGGCGAGCACGGCCTCCTGGAAGCCGCGCACCTCGCGCACGATCGTCGGCAGCATGCGGGTCTTGTTGCCGTCGGGGGCCGTGACGGTGTTGCCGTGCATCGGGTCGGTCAGCCAGATCACCGGGTGGCCCGCCGCGCGGACCGCCTCGACGAGGGGAGGCAGCCGGTCGGCGACCGGGCCCGCTCCCATCCGGGCGATCAGCGTGAGCCGGCCGGGGTCCCTGGCGGGGTCGAGCCGCTCGCACAGGGCGAGGAGCTCCGCCGGCGTCATGCCGGGTCCGACCTTGCAGGCCACCGGGTTGAACACCTCGGCGAGCAGGGCGACATGGGCGCCGTCCACCTGCCGGGTGCGCTCACCGATCCAGGGCAGGTGGGTGGAGCCGAGGTAGGTACCGCCGCTCCCGTCCCGGCGCAGCATCGGCAGCTCGTAGTCGAGTAGCAGGGCCTCGTGGCTGGTCCACACCGGAGCCTCGATGCCCTGGCCCTCGGTACGGGTCTTCCAGCCGAGGTTTTCCACGATGTCGTTGGCTGCCATGTAGCCGGCCAGGATGCGCAGCGGGTCCGGGCGCCGGCTCTCGGCGTCCGGCTCGGGACCGTTCACCATGTCGCCGCGGTAGGAGGGGAGTTCCACTCCGCCGATCCACTCGGTGGGGCTGGAGCGCGGTTTGGCGAACTGGCCCGCGATCCGGCCCACCCGGACGACCGGCTTGTGCGTGGCCATCCGCAGGGTGCCGGCCAGCAGGTCGAGGACCGCGGCTTTGCGCGCCACGTAGCCGGGCGTGTGCTCGTTGACGTCCTCGGCACAGTCGCCGGCCTGGATCATCAGGGCCTCACCGGCGGCCACCCGGCCGAGCAGAGAACGCAGCGTACGGATGTCGTCGGCCCGGGCGAGCGGGGGCCTGGCCTCCAGGGTCTTCCGGACCCGTTGGACCTGAAGCGGGTCGCCCCACGGGGGCTGCTGGAGCGCGGCCCGGGACTGATCGGCGTGCAGGACGTTTTCCATGCTGTTTCTCCAAGGGTGGGAGGAACCGGGCTCTCGACTGTGGAGAACCCGTCAGGTGGGTATTCCCTCACGCGTGATGACCGGCACCGGAATTCCGAGTGCGCGCAGCTGCTCGAAGGGATTCATGAATTCACGGTTCTGCTTGATTTTCCCGTCCGCCAGCTCGAACGAGTGCAGGAAGTGGTTTTCGTAGTAGCCCTCGGGGTAGCCGGGGAAACGGATGAGGCCGTGCCCGTCGCATTCGACCCAGAAGCGGTTCGGGTCGTCCGTCTCGAAAACACGGACGTTGTACCACTCCCAGTCCGGGAAGCACTTCAGCGACCACACGGCGTGCTCGGCGAGCCGGTCGCGCCCGTTGATGACGATCGGGGAGCCGGTGTCGGTGGTCCACAGACCGCCGCTGCCGTCCTCGGTGAAGAGCTCGTGACGCCGCAGGCGGTCCTCGCCCCTGGTGTTCATGTACTGCTCGACGACGGCCCGGTGCTTTCGGCGCAGTTCGGCTGCGTCGGTGAATCCGGCGGTGTTTTCGGAGACGATTTCGGACATGGATGTCCCTCTCTCGTGGGTGAATCTGACTCGATGCAGCCTAATCACGGGCCGCTGTGCGTGGAAGGAAATTCGGCGCCGGATCTCCCGTGCGGCATCGCGCAGGAATGCGGACAGGACGGAGCGACCCGCCAAAGGGAAATGGCAAAGGAAAAGGGAGACGCGTCAGGCGCTCATGCGGCGTTCGCGGCGTGGTGCCATCGCGTCCGCCAGGGCGTTCCACTCGGCGGCGCGCTGCGCGGCGACGGCGCGCACCAGCGGGGCGCAGTGTTCGGGCAGAACGGCGGCGATCCGCTGCCGCTGGTGCCGGGTGAGCTCCGTGGCGAGCAGTGCGCGCAGCAGCTCCCGGCCGGTTTCGCTGCCCTTCAGGGAGGGGTCCTTGAGCAGGTTGCGCACAGCCGCGGCCACCGGGTCCGGGCGGACCTCGCTCCCGCCCTGACCCGCGGCCGGCACGGTCACCGCCGCCGCCCGCTGCGGGCCGGCGGCGCCTCGCCTGGGCGCGGGTACGGGGGCCTCGCCGCGCCGTAGCCGGTCGCGTACGTCTCGTACCGTCGCGGTGGAGAGCCCCGACCTGCGGGCGAGTTCGCGCAGCGAGGTGGTGGGGTCGGCGGCGATCAGGTGCGCCGCGCGCAATCGGCCGTCGAGGCTGCTGAGGGGACGCGCGGTACCGTCGCGGCCGACCCGGGTGTGTGGCTGAGGAATCTCCGCACTCACACCCCCGCGCAGTATGCCCACCGTCTTTCCGCTCAGGCCGGTGCGTTCCGCGATGGCGCGGTCGGACCAGTGCGGGTGGGTGCGCAGGATGCGCTCGGCCGCGGTACGGCGCTCGGCCCGCGACAGCGGCAGGCCGTGCCGGACGTTCAGCTGCACGGACAGGACGTACGCGTCCGCCTCGCTGCCGTCGAAGAAGCGCACCGCGACGATGTCGTGGCCCCGCAGCCGGGCGGCGGACAGCCGGTGCATTCCGTCGATGACGCGCATCGTGGGCCGGTGCACCAGAAGGGCGTCGAACTCCCGACCCGACCCGGCCAGGGCGCGGGCGTGGCTCTCGTCGCAGGCCTCGCCGCGGGGCGAGTCGGACGGCCGCAGCCGGTCGATCGGCACTCTCTCGACGCGCGCGGAATCAGGCTGGACGTCACCACCCGGGCTGCCGGTGGATGTCACGGTTGCACTCCCCCCTCGGGACCTCGTAAGTCGTCTCGCCCCAGCGCCCTGTGGCTTGAATCGTGCGGGACGCGCGGGGCGTCGCCAACGCCGCCGCGGCGACTACGTCAGGTGGCCCGGAGTCCGTCAAGTCCCCGCGGTTCCCATGGCGTCGGAGCGGCGCCGTCCGGCCCCGCCAGGGCCGCGACGGCGTGCGCGGCGGAGGCCAGGGTGATGTGGCGGTGCCAGCCGCGGAAGGAACGCCCCTCGAAGTCCTTGAGGCCGACGTCCTCACCCGCTCCCGTGAGGTCCTGGCAGGCCCTCCCGCCGAGCCGGGTGAGCCTGAGCAGCACCTCGGCGGGGGCGGACGTCGCGTTGGTGACCCACAGGTTCGCGGGCAGGCCCTGCGTGCCGCGCCACTCCCCGACCAGGGTGAGGCCGCCGACGGCGCCGACCGCGCCGGCCCTGCGGTGGGTCGGCAGTTCGCCCGCGCACGCCACCCGGACCGCGGCGGCCAGCGTGTCGTCAGGACCGCCGTCCGGCCCGGCGGTCCTGACGGGGCGGCGCAGCCCGCGTACGCCGGCCAGGATCCGCTGGGCCTCCATGACCCCTCCGTCGTACCCGGGCAGCGCGGGGTCGCCCATCATGAGCTGGGCGGTGCCCCGGATCCTTGCGATCACCGGGACCCCGGCGTCGGTGAACCGCCCCATGGTGGCGGCGATCCGGTTGATGTGGGTGTTGAGGACCACCGGGCGGGCGGCCACCCGCCAGGACCCCAGCATCTCCAGGACGGCGGTGGCCGCGCACTGTTCCAGGGTCTCCCGCCCCATCTCGTCGGGGATCTCGGCCTGGCGTCGCCGCTCCTCGTCGCCGAGCCAGAGGTCGGGCAGGAACAGCCGCCAGTTGACCGGGGTGCTGAGCGTCTCGGTGGCGTGCCAGACGCCGAAGGCCCGCTGGCCCCGGAAGACCCCGGTGCAGGGGTCCACCCCGTAATCCACTCCCACCGACTGCTCGCCCGCCTTGGAGATGGACAGCGGATGCACCACCCAGGCCTGCGGTGCGGAGAACCGCGCGAGGTAGCCCGCGAGCGCCTCGCGCACCGGCCGCCAGTCCCAGGTGGAGCTGCTGATGAAGTGGTGCAGGCTCTGCTCGGTGGCCGAACCACCCACCTGGGCGGCGATGTTGCGGATGGACTTGCGGCCCTGCGTCCGGAGCAGCCCGTGCAGGTACTGCTCACCCTTGCGGCGCTGGTCGCGGCGCGCGAACGAGGTGAACAGCACCTCGCCCAGCCCGCAGGCCACCGACTCGCGCACGTCCGGCAGGCCGCCGGGCCGGGACGCGGACCAGGACGGCGCGCGTACCGCGCTTCCTTCGCCGACGGTCACACTCACGGGTCTCCCCCTCCGATACTGAGTTCCCTCGATCAACGTCGAGCATGGTCGAATCCGGTGTCCTCGGGCGAGGTGCGGCGGCTCCCTCACCACTCCCCCGGGTGGTGCTCCCACCACCACCTGGCCGCTCCTTCCCTCCTCTTCCTCCCGCCCGGAGGGGGGAACGAGGGTGCCGGGGCCACCGCGCATGCGGTGGATCGGTGCGCGGGTGCGCGCCCGGCTCAGCCGTGCACCGCGTCCGTGTTGCGCCGGCCCGGGAACTCGGCCCCCGTGAGCATCAGCAGCGGAGCCGCCTTGACCGCGGTCTCCTCGAACTCGCCCTCCGCGTCCGACAGCGCCACGACGGCCCCGCCCACGCCGTAGCGGACGCGCCCGGGCGTCACCACCGCGGTGCGGATCGCCACGCTCAGGTCGACGGCGCCGGACAGCGAGAAGTACCCGATGGCCCCCGAGTAGACACCGCGCGGTCCGGCCTCCAGCCGGTCGATGATCTGCATGGTGCGGATCTTCGGCGCGCCCGTCATGGAGCCGGCCGGGAACGCGGCCCGCACCAGGTCCACGGCGCTGCGGTCGGCGCGCAGTCTGGCGCGGACGGTACTGACCAGCTGGTGGACGGTGGCGTACGTCTCCACCTCGAAGAGCCCGCTGACCTCGACCGAGCCGGTCTCGGCGTGCCGGCCGAGATCGTTGCGCACCAGGTCGACGATCATCAGGTTCTCGGCGCGGTCCTTCTCGCTCGTGCGCAGGCCCTCGACGATCTCGGCGTCCTCCCGCACGCTGGCCCCGCGCGGGCGGGTGCCCTTGATCGGCTTGGACTCGGCGACTCCCTCCGCGCTCAGCCGCAGGAACCGCTCGGGGGACGTGCTCAGCACGGAGAGCTCACCGAAGCGCAGCAGCGCGGCGTAGGGCGTGGGGCTGAAGCGGCGCAGCGCGCGGTACCCCTCCCACGGGTCGACGGGGCCGTCGGCCGCGGCCAGGTTCGTCAGGCAGATCTCGTACGTCTCGCCGGCGGCGATCTCCTCCAGGCAGGCGTCGATCAGGCGCAGATAGCCGTCGTGCTCATGGCGCAGCCGGATCCCGGCGGCGGCCGGCGCCGGCAGGCTCCGCTCTTCGGCGGGTACGCCCGCGAGCGACTCCAGCTCCGCCGCGGCGGCGGTCAGCCAGGCGCGGGCCGCATCCTCCTCGTCGTCTTCCACCAGGGCCAGCAGGTACGTGAGACCGGTGAGGTGGTCCAGGACGACGGCGCGGTCGGCGAAGACCATGGCCGCGTCGGCGTCCTCCGCCTGGTGCACCGCTTCACCGCCGCACTCCGCCTTCAGCTCGTATCCGAGGTAGCCGACCCACCCCAGAGTGAACGAGAAGGGCAGCAGGGTGAGTTCGGTGCGCATGCCGCGCAGGTCGCGGTCGAGCCAGTCGAGGAACCCGCCCGAGACGATCTCCAGCCCCCCGGCCGAGGCGACCGTGACCGTGCGGCTCCACACGTCGGCCTTGGCCACGCGGGCCAGCGGCCCGCAGGCCGCGCCCATCACGGAGAACCGGCCGGCCTCCGCGTCGGGCCGGCTGCTGTCCAGCCAGAAGGAATTCTCGGCGGCGCCGAAGAGCCGCTGGTGGACGACCTCGTCGTCCCAGCGGGTCGGCAACTGCGAGGCCAGCACCCGCAGACGGCGGGTCTCCGGCTCGGCGGGGGCTTCCGGCACGGGGACTTCGGGTACGGGGACTTCGTCGCGCCGGGCGGCATCGACCGCCTTCCGCGGTGCGGGGCGCCGCCCCGCACCGCGCACGGACTGCCACCACTCGGCGGTCAACTCCCTGAAGTTGAGAAGCAGTTCATGGCCGTACTGGGTGAGTACCGACTCGGGATGGAACTGCACTCCCCACTGCGGGCGGCTCCGGTGCCGGTGCCCCATCAGGATGCCGTCCTCCGTCCACGCGACCGCCTCCATGCCGTCCGGCAGGTCCGTCACGACGAGCGAGTGGTAGCGCACCGCCTCGAAGGAGGCGGGCAGACCGCGGAACAGGCCGGCGCCCGTGTGCCGCACCGTCGAGGTGCGGCCGTGCCGGGGCTCGGGAGCCCGGGAGACGGCGCCGCCGTGGCCCAGCGCCAGCCCCTGGTGGCCGAGGCAGATGCCGAGGGTCGGGAGGCCGCCGTGCTCGACGACCTCCCGGCAGATGCCGAAGTCGGCCGGGCGGCCGGGGTGTCCGGGGCCGGGCGACAGGACGACGTTGTCGAACTCGGCGAGCATCGCCGGGTCCCACCGGGGATCGTCGTTCCGGATCACCACGGGATCGGTTCCGTTGACCCGGGCCAGGTAGTGGTGCAGGTTGAAGGTGAAGGAGTCGTAGTTGTCTATCAGCAGAGTCCGCACGGCTGTTCTCTCACATGGGGATGGCGATCGCCTGGGGATGGGGCGTCGGACGCGGCAGGCGCGTCAGACGATCTCCAGCAGCGCGTACTCGACGCTCTCCGCGCCCTCCCGCACCGTCCGGCTGCGCAGTTCCCGCAGCCTGCGACCGCACTCCGCGGCCAGCGCCTCCAGCGTCGCGAGGTCGCCGCGCTCACTGAAGTGCAGCAGCGCCCGGCCGCCCGGCGCCACGTAGGACAGGCACTCGGCGAGGTACCGCCGGTGGGCCCGGTAGCCGGGGTCGACGTAGGCGCGCTCGTGCACCGAGGCGTAGCGGTATCCCGGCGGGGCCAGGACGAAGTTCGAATGCCAGTAGACGGTGTCGTGGCGGTCGCCCGGCCCGAGTGCGTCGAACAGATCGCTGTGCACGGCCCGCACCCGGTCCGCCACGTCGTGGCGCGCCGCGTTCAAGGCGGTGTTCCGTACCGCCTGCTCGCTGATGTCGAGCGCGGTGACCCGGTCAGAGCCCGCCAGCGCGGCGGACACGGCGATGACCCCGGTGCCGGAGCCCACCTCGAGGAACGAGCCCCGCCACGGCGTCGGAGCCGGCCCGGCGAGGCCGAGCAGGTCCATGGCCACGCCGGTCGAGGCGGAGAAGGGCGGGGCGAACACCCCGTCCAGGAGGTGCCATTCGGCGCCGGCCAGGGTGAAGGTCCGGGGCCTGGCCTCGTGGTGCAGGGAGGCTCTGCTCCTTTCCAGAGACCGCTCGTAGTTCTTGATCGCCGACATCCCGCTCCTCGTTCCCGACGCACGCCGCGCGTGCACCCCCGCACCGGAAGAAGCCCGTTGCCGCCCCCTCCATTGATCGTTGCCGAGTCTGCGGACCGGCAGAAGGTGGTGCCGCAACACCGCGCGGGCATCGGATGATGTTGCAGCCACACGTCGTACCGTGAACCCGGGGTGAGCCCGGGGTGAGCCCGCTTGACCCGCACAAGGGGGCCACATAGGTTCAAACCAATCGGCTGGTCGAGGTCCGGTCGGGTCTGGAGGGGGAAGCGAGAGTGAAGGGCGAGGAGCCCATCAGTGGTCCGGCGCTCGCCGTTCTGGAACTGTTGGCACAGGATTCCCCTCCGTCCCGGTTCCACGAGATGCTCCAGAGCGCCCAGCAGCAACCCCTGCCGCCGGACCAGATGTCCGAACTCCAGCGGGCGACGCATCTGGCCCTGGACGTCCAGGCGTCGGTGAGCCAGGGGCGCCGCCGTGAGACCTTCATGACCGGACTCGTGAACACCGTCCACGACATGACGGTCCCCTCCAGTCCCGACACCCTTCTGAAGGTCGTCACCAGCCGGGCCCGCAGGCTGCTCGGCTTCGACATGGCCTACGTCAGCCTGCCCGGCGCCGACGGCAACTCCTACGTCCACAGCTCGGACGGCGACACCACGGCGCTCAACGTGGGCCTCGTGGTGCGCAAGAAGCGCGGTCTGAGCGATCTGGTCCTCACCTCGGGCGCACCGTTCTGGAGCACGGACTACCTCAACGACGACCGCATCCCGCACTGGCCCGAGGTCGACGACGTCGTGCGCGCCGAGGGGCTATCCGCGATCATGGCGGTGCCCATCCTCCGCGAGAGCACCATCATCGGAGTGCTCTACGGGGCGAACCGGGTGGTGCGGCACTTCACGCCGGACGAGATCAGCGTGATGCGCTCGCTCGCGGACTTCGCCTCGGTCGCCCTGGAGAAGGCCGAACTCCTCGACCGCACGCGGACGCGGATCGCCGAGCTGGAGTCCCTCGGCGCGCAGTCCCGCGTCACCGTGGCGCGCCTGACCGACCTGGGGGACGCCCAGTCCCGGCTGACCTCGATGGTCCTCGACGGAAGCGATCTCCAGCAGCTCACGAGCGCGGCGGCCAACACGCTGGACGCCGGGCTGGTGGTGAGCGACTCCTACGGGCAGATCCTGGCCTCGGCGGGCGACGCGGACGGGCTGAGCGAGGCGGTGACGGGCCGGACCGTGCTCGAAGCGCACGCCGCGGGCGGCCCCGTCCCCCTCTCCCCCGGGCACTGGGCGTCGCCGGTCAGCGCCGGAGCCGAGAACCTGGGCATCGTCGTACTGCGGTCGGACTCCGGGCTCGACGCCGACGCCCAGCGGTTCCTCCGCTTCGCCGGACAGGCGGTGGCCACGCTGCTGGTGATCCAGCGCAGCACGGCGGTCGCGGCCGGGCCGGTCCGTGACGAGTTCTTCGACGAACTCCTCGCCGTGCCGCTGCGGATGCCCCGCCGGCTCGCCACCCGCGCCCAGCAGCTCCACGTGGACCTGGAGGAGCCGTACGTCATCGTGGTGGTCCGGCCCGAGGGCGGCGAGCACGGCAAGGCCGTCGTGTGGGCGTCCTCGTACAGCCACCGGCGCCGGGGGCTCAAAACGGTGCGGGACGGCCGGATCGTACTGCTGCTGCCGGGCACCGACGCCTCGGCCGCCGCGCGCGCCGTGTCCGACGAGCTGTCGCCCTCCCTGACCCATCCCCCCACGGTCGGCGCCGCCGGACCCGCCACCGGCCTCCCCTCGGTGTCCAGGCTGCACCTGGAGGCGCAGCGCTCCCTCGACGCCCTGACCGTCCTGGGCGAGGCGGGCACCGCGGCGTCCATGGCCGACCTCGGCTTCCTCGGTCTGCTGCTCTCCGACGACCGCGACGTGGACGGGTTCGTCGCCTCGGCCATCGGCCCCCTGCTGGAGCAGGACTCCGAGCGCGGGGCCGACCTGATCGCCACCGTGGAGGCGTACTTCGCCGCCGGCCAGAGCCCCACCCACGCGGCCGAGGCCCTGTACATCCACGCCAACACGGTGGCCCGTAGGCTCGAGCGGGTCACGGGCCTGCTCGGCACCGGCTGGCAGAAGGGCGAGCGCGCGGTGGAGGTGCAGCTCGCGCTGCGCGTCCTGCGGGCACGAGGGGTCCTGCGGCAGCAACGGGAGACGACCCTCGGCACCCGCTCCCGGACCGGGGCCGCGGAGTGACGGGGCTCCGGCCACCGAGCGGCCCGTAGGGCCCCTGCATAGGCCCCGTAAGGCCCCTGCCCACAATTGCGTCTAAGTGACGTGATACCACCGCATACTTGACGAAGTCTTGACTGCTCCCTTCTGCTCCTCCCCACCGTGGGCCAAGGTCAGGGTGAAGTCGTACGGGGCACTCCGAACCCCTCGCTTCCCGTCCAAAGGAGCACTGAGCGAACGGTGACCGCGCCGCGACAACCCATCGAGCCGCCCGTCGTGCGGGCCTCCCCCTTCCGCCTCCTCCCCGCGCCCCGTGGGGGAACTCGATGACGGCGGTACGGCTGGCGCAGCTGAACGAGGGCGGCGTCTCCTTCTGGATCGACGGGATCAGCCGCTTCCTGCTGGGCAGCGACGCCCTCGCCGCTCTGGTGCGCGACTGGCGGGTGTCCGGGGCCACGACGAACCTGGAGCTGCTCCACCACGCGGTGGCCACGGGCTCCTTCTACGCGGAACAGCTGCGCGACCTGGCCGGTCACGAGTCCGACGCGGGCCGGGCCGTGTCGGAGCTGGTGGTACGTGACATCCAGAACGCCTGCGACGTCCTGCTGCCGACCCACCTGGTGCGCCACCGCACCACCGGGCTGGTGTCGGTCGACATGGACCCGCAGCTCGCCCACGGCCGCGAGGAGACCCTCGACTCGGCCCGCACGCTGTGGCAGAAGGTCGACCGGCCCAATCTGCTCGTGAAGATCCCGGCCACCGACACGGGCCTGTGGGCGATCACCGCGTGCCTGGCCGAGGGCATCGGCGTGCACGCGACCTCGGTCTTCTCCGCCGAGCGCTACCAGCAGGTCACCGCCGCGCATCTCGCCGGTCTGGCGCAGGCCTCGGAGGCGGGCCGCCCGCTGTCGCGCATCCACTCCGTGGCGTCGTTCCACGTCAGCCCGGTCGACGCCGCGGTGGACCCGCTGCTCGACGCCATCGGCACGGATCGGGCCCTGGCCCTGCGCGGCAGGACGGCCCTGGCCGTCGCCCACTCCATCCTCGCGCGGCACCGGGAGACGTACGCGGGCGAGTCCTGGCAGCCGTACACGGAGCAAGGGGCCAGGCGTCAGCAACTGGTCTGGGCCGCGACGGCGGTGAGCGGCTCGGGCTACCGGGACACCCACTACGCGGACGGCCTGTTCGCCCCCGACACGGTCAGCGCCGTTTCGGAGCAGTTGCTCTGGGCGATCGCCGACCACGGCCGCGTCCAGCAGGACGAGACGACCGGGGCGCCGTGCGGACAAGCGCTCGGCACCCTGGCGGAGTTGGGCATTCCGCTGGCCGGCATTCTGAGCGGACTCGAAGAGGCGCGTCACCAGCGGTCGCTCGCCTCGTGGCAGCGCCTCCTGGACGTGGTCGCCGCCGCGCTGCAGCAGCCCCGCCCGGTGGGGACCTGACGACGCCGGCACGTCGCTCAGACCGTGCCCCCTCGGGCTTGCCGGGAGTGGGCGTCGTCGGCCGTGATCCGTTCGAGGATCTCCGCGTAGAGGGACCGCCGGTCGGGGCGGGCGCGGACGGCGGCTTGCCTGAGAGCCTGGATCGCCGGCTCGCCCATTCTGGTGAGCCCCTCGGCCGCAGCCCTGCGGACCACGTGATGCGGGTGCTCCAGCATTCCCGTCATCGTGGGGATCGCGGGGACCCAGTTCGCGTGGCAGAGAGTCCGGATCGCCGTGCGCACCAGGTCCGGCTGGGGGTCGTCCAGCAGGATCGACGTGTGGTGCAGGTAGGTCCGGCGGTCCAGCATGGCCCGCGAGGTCCGGTGGGCGTGCAGGCGGACCCTGGGCTTGGGGTGGCGCAGCAACTCGTCGATGACGTCGAGTAGTCGGGGGTCCTGGTCTGCGTCCGGGCCGCCGTGTGCCTCGGTCAGCCGCGTGAGCGCCTGGCGAATCCGTACCGGGTCGCCGGTGCGGGCCAGATCCAACAGCTCCTGTCGCGAGGTGGGTTGCGACGCTGCCGCCGCCGAGGCCGGGGCACGGTCGCGGAGCGCTGCCAGCGCGTCGGCGTCCTGCCGCGCCGCGTCCGGGCGGCGCAGCGGACCGTCCACGAGGAGCAGCCCGTCCGCGAGGTCGTCGCGTCCTTCGGCGCGCAGCCGCCGACAGGTCCGCTCCAGCGCGGGGGTGCGCAGCAGGGAACGCCCGTCGAGCAGGTCGAGGAACCCCCAGGCGCCGGCGTCGAGGCGGTCGCCGAGGTGCTGCGCCAGTACGTCGGCGGGGACCTGGACCAGCGCCTGCCCGGCCGCGGAGCTGCCGGACGGCGGGTCGTGCTCCCACCATTCCAGCAGCAGCGGGACCAGCGGTTCCAGGTCCCCGGGGTCGAGCCGGCTCGCCACGAGGGCGACCCTGTCGTGCAGGATGCCGTCCGCGCGGAGTTCGCTCTCGTCGATCGCGCTCAGTGTGCGGGCCAGGTCGGCACCGACGGGTACGTCGACGCGGCCGTGCAGGAACGCTCGGAGCACGGGAAGCCTGCACTCGGGCTCGGGCCACTCCAGGAGCGCGAGGGCCGCGGCGTGCCGGCGGTCCTGCGCGGACGCCCGCAGCATGGCCAGCAGGCGTTCCCGTAGGGCGGTCGAACGGGGCTGGTCGAGATCGTCGATGTGCACGGTCCGCGGTTGCGGCGCCGGCGCCGGTGCGTGGGCGGTTTCGGCGAGGGTCCAGAGCGGTGCGTCGAGGGGCTGGACGTCCGTCATCCAGTCGATGAGGGCGGCGCGGACCTCGGGGCCGGCCGAGGCGTGGACGTCGATCAGGGCGGAGAGGAGGCGGTCCCGGGGGGCCGGGACGGTGCCGTCGTCCTGCCTGTCGGGTCGGCCGACCCGGTCGGCTCGGTCGGCTCGGTCGGCTCGGTCGGCTCGGCGGAATTCCTCCAGGGCGCCCGGTGTGCGCACCGCGGCGTCCAGCGCGGCCCGCCACGCCTCGGCTTCGGCCGACTCGATGGCTTCGGGGGGCCGCGGGGCGGCGAACGCGTCCCGCAGTACGGCGGTCTCGGCCTCCCGGGGGTTGGTGCCCAGCCGGGCCGAAGCCAGGGCCTGGTCGAGGTCGGCGCGGACCAGTACCGCGTCGAGGCTGCGGAGCAGTGTCAGTGTGGACGGGCTGTCCGCGGGGGCGCGGGGCAGCGCGCGTACCGCGTCGGCGACGGCCAGCTTCTCGACCGCGGGCAGAGACGGCGCGACCGCTGCGAGTACCGTCAGGAGGCCCTGCCGGTCTTCCGCCGAGGCCTCGTCGGACCCGGCCAGCCCGTCCAACCCGGCGAACCCGGCCAGCCCGGCGAGCAGGACCCCGGTGGACCGGGCGAAGGCCGCCAGTTCCCCGGTCGTCCACGGTGCGGGGCAGACCCGGAGCGTGAGCCGCAGGACGCGGCCCCGCTCGGCGGGGTCGGAGGCGGCCAGGCGCAGCCAGTCCGGCAACAGGGGCCGGAGCACGCGCAGCCGGACGGGACGCGGCAGCTCGTGGCATGCCGCGAGGCGCAGCGCGACCGGCGTGTGCCAGCCCTCCGTCTCCAGCGACCTGATGTCGCGGTTCGCCCCGGTGTCCACCGCCGGACCGGGTACGGCGGGCGTGGTGATGCCGTGCCGGGCCATGGCCGTCGACAGGTCCTCGGCCGTCCCGGAAGCGAGGCCGACCCGACCGGTCGCCACCAGGGCGAGCAGGGCCGGTGCGACCGGTGACCCCTGGTCGTCCAGTGCGCGGACCGAGCGCACGGGCAGCATGCGGTCGAGGCCTTCCAGCAGCAGTGCGCGGGCGCGGCCGTCATCGCTGTGTTCGGCGGCGGCGAGGACCGTCGCCGGGTACGCGTCGCCGAGGATGGCGCGCAGCGCCTCGACGAGCAGGGCGCGCAGGCCGGGGTTGTCGTGGCGCCCGAGCCGGAAGAGCAGCGCCGGTACCACCGCGGGCGTTCCCGTGCCGGCCAGAACCGCGGCGGCGGTCTTCTTGATGTTCATGTTCGGATGGCCGAGGCAGGCGGCGATCGCGGTGGAGGCCCAGCGGGCCCGCGCGTGACGGAGGGCGAACAGCGCCTGCCGGACGGTCTGGACGTCCTGGGCGGCGGTCAGCGCGATCAACGTCGCCGACAACGCCTGCGCGTCCTCCCTCGTGGTCTCGCGGGCGAGCAGCGCGATCACGTGTTTGCGCACGTGCCGGTCGCGGTGCCGCAGCAGGCGGTGCACCCGCGCACGGGTGCGCGCGTAGGGGGCTCGGAGCAGGAGTTCGAGCAGGATCGCCTGCTCGCCGCTCGACAGTCCGGGGCGGTCCAGCAGATCCAGCGCCACGGTCGCGACGAGAGCGTGCCCCGCCTCTTGTGCGGTCGCCGCGTCGAGCAGGCAGGACGGCCTGATCCGCCCCCGTTCGTGGAGCCGGCGGCCGAGGCCGTGTACGGCGTCCAGGATCTCCTGGGGCACTACGGGCTCCCCGGCCGGCGGTCCGTCGTCGAGGCGGGGGGCGGCTCCGCCCGGCTCCAGGCCCGCCGCCAGCTCGGCCACGATGCGCAGGAGCAGGTCCGCGATGACCGGGAGCGTGCCGGCGCCGCCGTGGGCGGCCAGTCTGCACAGTGCGGCCACCGGCTGGTCCGGGTCCAGATGGGAGCTCAGGAGAGCCAGTTCCCGCTCGTCCGGCCCACCGAGGTCCGCCGCGATGCGAGTCGGCAGATCGGCGGGATCGAGGCGGACGAGGAGGGCGCGCCGCTGTGACGGATCGTCGGTCAGGTGCCACAGCACCTCCAGGGCGCGGTTGCGCACCGCGCGGAGATGCGGCGCGATGTCTCCCCCGCCCTCCCCCGCGGCGAGACCGAGCCCTTCGCGCAACGCCGTCACCGTCCGGTGCCCGCCGATGGCCTCCAGAGCGTCCAGGGCCGCCGCGGGCGCCGACGGCAGGAGGGCGATCACGGCGTCCTCGCCCTCCCCGTGGCGCACGGCACGGATGGCGTCGAGGAACGGCCCGGGTACGGGAGCCGAGGGAAGGAGGCGGGTGATCGCGTCCCCGATCGGCAGCTCCCCCGCCCCCTGTCCGGCCAGGGCGACCAGCAGCGCGAGCCGCCGCGGCCAGTTCGGGTCGTCGGGTGCCGCGTCCACCAGGACGCGGAGCGTGTCCTGTCGGCAGGTGAACAGGACCGTCGCGACCTCGTGGGGCGGAATCGAGTGATCGGCCAGCGCCAGGCCGATGACGGAGGGGACGTGCGGGCCGTCCGGGAAGTGCCCGCGCCGGTGGAGTCCGCGCAGGCAGGTCACCGCCGGACCCCCGAACAGCAGCGGGTCCTCTGCGGCGATGGCCGTCAGTGCGCCGATGTCACCGCGGTCCGCCAGCTCGCCGAGCAGTTCCATCGCGCGCCGGCGAAGACCCGGCGGCAGTTCCGGATCGTCGATGACCTGCCGCAGCAGGCCGCGGTGCCCGTGGCGGGCCGCGGCCGCGAGTGCGGCATCGGCCGCCCCGGGCCGGGTGAACACCGCGTCGGCAGTGAGGAAGGGCGACAGGCGCCCGGGCGGCAGTGGATCCAACGCCGCCCAGGGATCGGCGAGTTCACCCAGTGCGGCGGCGACCACGTCCGTACTGCCGGCACCGAGCAGGCTGATCACGTGTGCCCGCACCAGCGCGGGGGCCAGCAGGCCGGCGTGCAGCCCCTGCCGGGCCAGCCGCAGCGCGTCGGCCTGCAACACCGGATCGCCGCTGTCCACCAGCTCCTTGACGAGGTGCTCGGGCCGGTGCGCGCAGGTGGCGGTCGCTTCCCGTACGGCCTGGTAGAGCAGTTCGCCCGCGGGCTCCTCGCGGAGCAGCGTCGGATCGTTCAGAAGCTCGGCGCGCAGCCAGGCGATCCGTACCCGTACCGGCAGATCGGCCGTACGCCACGACGGCCGGCGGCGCCCCCGGAGATACGGCCCCAGACGCTCGTGGAGCCGCGCCAGGACGAGCGCCTCCTCCGGCGCCCCCGGCACTGATGCCGGCAGCAGCCCCGCGAGCTCGGCCATCTCCTGCTCGTCGCCCGTCCGGCCCGAGGTGACGCGCTCGGTGAGGAGGACCAGCCCCAGGTATCGCATGCGCGCATCCTCGTGCCGGACGAGACGTCCGAGGACGGCCGGAGAGCAGAGCCGTGCGTCGAGCCGGCCGGCCAACCAGCCGACGTCGGCTCGGCGCACCGCATCGAGGAAGGGCTGGTCTGTCGGCGTCGTCATCGTCGGATGCTAACCGGGACGTTCCCGGCACCACCAACGGGATTTCGTACGCTGTCCGCGCACGGCTGCCGAGCCATGGCCGCGGGGCGTCGGGCGGGTCAGATCCAGCCCCGCCGGGCGGCGATGGCGCCCGCCTGGAAGCGGTTCGCCGCGCCCAGCTGTTCGTGCAGGCGGCTCATCCGGCGCCGCATGGTCCGTACCGACCAGCCCAACTGGCGCGCTATCGCCTCGTCCTTCAACCCGCTGACCAGCAGGGCGAGCAGCAGCCGGTCCTCCTCGCCGGGTTCCGCGGACTCCTCGCCGGGTTCCGCCGGCTCCGGTGAGGCGAGCAGCGGGGTCGCCAGGGTCCAGCACAGCCGCCAGTAGTCCGTCAGTGCGTCGAGCAGCGAGGACGGGCGGATCACCGCCGCCCGTACGTCCGTCAGGTCCAGCGACAGGGGCATCAGCGCCAGCGCGTCGTCGGCGATCGCCAGCTTGATGCGCAGTCCGGGCAGCACCCGTGCCTGCTCCCCCTGGGCCACCAGCCGCCGGATGTCGTCCAGCACCCCCGGCCACTCCAGCGCCTCCGGGGCGTACACCGCGCGGTACGTCAGCCCGCCGCGCATCGCCGTCTCCTCCACGGGGTTGGCGGTGGTCAGCGCGTAGGGCGGCCGGTCCAGGGTGCGGACCTGTTGCCTGGCCTCCTGCTGGAGCCGTACGAACCAGCGGCCCAGGGCCTCCCGGCCGGAGACGATCTCGACCTCCTTGGCGTCGCCGCGCCGGGCGGCCTCGAAGAGACCGGCCAGCTCGCCGGCGGCCGACCGCACCCGGCCCAGTTCCACCGTTCTCTCCTGGATCAGCGCCTCCACCGCATGCTGCGGGTCGATGGCCGCATAGCGCCGCCGGGAGCCGGACAGCCGCCCGACCAGCCCGCGGTCGTGCATCCGGTCGAGTGCCCGCGCCACCCGTTCCGACGAGGTGCCGAGCTCGCCCGCCAGCTCCGCGGGGGCGGCCGCCTGCCGGGCGAGCAGCGCTCGGTAGACCTGTTCGTCGAAGGCGTCGATACCGACGGCCGCCAGTTCCTGGGACATGCGGGCCATCGTGGCCCACCCGTGCCAGCGGCAGCAATGGGCCACCGGGAATCGTTGCCCTGGCCGGACCGGGCCGCATTAGGTACCGCCTATGGGTCACTCACACCGAAGAACTGCGCACATCGGCCTGGTGGCCGCGGTGCTCGGCGGACTGCTCGCCTCGGTCCCGCCCGCCGTCGCCGCCCCCGAGCCCGAGCCGGCGAGCCCCGGCACGCAACGAGTCATCGTCGAGTTCGAGGGCGCCGCGGGGCTGGAGGCCGCGGCCGGCTCCGCGAAGAACGCCAGGAACGCGAAGGCCGCCGAGGTGACGGCCGCGCGCAAGAACCTGACCGGCAGGCACGACGCGTTCCTGGCCGGGGCGAAGACCGCCGGCGTCACCGCCCGGTCCGTACGCCGCCACACCCTGCTGCTCAACGCCGTGGCCATGACCGTCGGAGCCGGCGACCCGGCGAAGCTGCGGAAGCTGCCGGGCGTGAAGTCCGTCAGCCCCGCCGGCACCTCGCGGGCCCTGGACACCGACGCCAACCAGGTCGTCGGCAACCCGGCCCTATGGGCCCGGGAGGACCCCGCCGGGGTCAAGGTCACCGGCAAGGGCGTCACCGTCGCCGTGATCGACACCGGAGTCGACTACACCCACCCCGACCTGGGCGGCGGCTTCGGTGAGGGCCGCAAGGTCGTCGGCGGCTGGGACTTCGTTGACAACGATGCCAACCCGATGGACGACAACGGCCACGGCACCCATGTCGCGGGCATCGTCGCGGGCCGGGCGGCCGCCGAGGGCGGCGTCACCGGCGCCGCGCCGGACGCCGAACTGCTGGCGTACAAGGTGCTCGGCGCGAACGGCAGCGGCGACGACTCCGGCATCATCGCGGCCATCGAGGCGGCGGTGGACCCGGCCAACCCGCACCGCGCCGACATCATCAACATGAGCCTCGGCAACAGCGCCGGCACCGCGAGCGACCCGCTGTCCCGGGCCGCGTCCGCGGCCGTGGACGCCGGCGCCCTGGTCTTCGCCGCGGCCGGGAACACCGGCCCCGGCTACTGGACCGTCGGCTCCCCGGCCGCCGCTCCCGGCGTCATCGCCGTGGGCGCCTCCACCAGCGGGATCCGGCTGCCCGTGCTCAAGGTGGCGGGTGACACCCTGCAGAGCTACCGCGGCGGACGGTCCGCCAACCCGCCGGCCGCGGCGGTGACCGCCGGGGTCGTCAGCATCGGCATGGGGACCGCCGAGGACTGGGCGAAGGCGGGCGACGTCAACGGCAAGGTCGTGCTGTACGCGATCCCGCCGGCCGTGAACCCGTACGACGTGTGGCCCGAGGAGCTGGACACCTGGCGCGAGGCCGAACGGCGCGGCGCCACCGCCCTGGTGGGCGGCGTGGGCGGCGGAGGCGGCGGCCCGGTGGTGTTCGGCGGCCGGAGCCGGGCGAACCCGCTCCAGCCGCAGCGCGAGCAGGCCCCCACCCGTACCGGGGCCCCCGCCCGTACCGGTGCCGCCGCCCGGAGCGAGGTGCTGCTCGGTGCCACGCCCGCGGAGTCCGGCGACTCCCTGCGCCTGGACCGGCTGGTGGTGACCGGCGTGGACCACGAGACCGGCGGGCGGCTCGCCGCGCTGGCCGAGTCCGGCGGCGAGCTGGTGCTCGGCGGCCGCGACTCCACCGACGAGATGGCCTCCTTCTCCTCCCGCGGCCCGGACTCCGAACGGCTCGGCCTCAAGCCCGAGATCGTCGCCCCCGGCGTCGAGATCCTCTCCACGGTGCCCAAGGGCATCGAGCCCGAGGGCTACCGGCGGATGTCCGGCACCTCGATGGCCTCGCCGCTCGCCGCCGGCTCCGCGGCGCTGCTGCGCCAACTGCACCCGGACCGCCCCGCGGACCGGCTGCGCGCCGAGGTGATCGGCTCCGCGAAGCCGCTCGACGGCCCCGACCTGCAGGCGCAGGGCGGCGGCCGGCTCGACACGGCCGCCGCGGCCGCGGCCGGGCTGTACGCCTCCCCCGCCACCGTCTCCTTCGGCCTGGCGCACATGGACCAGCCGAAGGTCACCGGGAGCCGTGAGGTCACCCTCCACAACACCGGCAGCGCCCCGGTCGCCGGCCAGGTGACCGTGACCGGCCCCGCCACCGTGACCCCGGACCGCGTGGACATCCCGGCGGGCGGCACCGCGAAGGTCGTGCTGACCGTCGAGCGCGACCGGCCGGACGTCACGGACTACGCCACCAACTACCTGAGCGGCCGCGTCACCGTCACCCCCGAGGGGGGCCGGGAGCTCACCGTCCCGTACTTGATGGCGGCGATCCCGCTGTACGTGGACCCGGCCGAGGACCCGTCCAACGACGGCTCCACCACCGTGTACGTCTACAGCCCGACGCCCCTCACCGCACCGCCGGTGCTGACGGTCACCCCGCCCAAGGGCAAGGCCTACACCAAGGCGACGGCGCCCACCTCGGACCCGTCCTACTACCGGGCCGACTTCACCGGTCTCGGCTCGGGCGTCCACACGACGACCGCCCGCGCCACCACGTCCACCGCGGTACGCCAGTACGGTACGGGCGCCTTCGAGGTGACCCTCACGGCGTCCCAGGCCAAGAACTGGAAGGGCGTCGGCCCGAACAGCGCCGTGGGCACCACCCAGCTGGCCCCCGGCGCCCCGGACCGGGCCGTGATGACCCTGGGCACCCGCCCGGGCGCCTGGCTCACCACCGACGGCGGCAAGAACTGGCAGCAGCGGGGCCACACCCCGGTCAGCAACGCGCTGACCGAGCCCTCCCTGGTCATCGACTCCCGCGATCCGAACCGCTGGTGGGAGGCCGTGGTCAGCGCGCACCCGTCCGCGTTCCCTGAGGGCGGCGTGCTGATGCGCACCGAGGACAGCGGCCGCAGCTGGGAGCGGATGGCCGGTCCGCCGGCCGCGATCACCGAGCTGAGCGCCGACGCCCGCACCCGCGTCCTGCTCGCCGCGTCCGACTACACCGGCGAACGGTTCCTCAGCCGGGACCGGGGCGCCACCTGGACACCGGTCGACCTCACGGGGATCACCGGGTACCTCGCCAAGAGCGTGATCGGCGGCGATGACCTGTACCTCTGGGCCGGCCAGGCGATCTGGGTGATCCGCGACTTCGTCACCGGCTCCCCGAAGCCCGCGCAGAAGGTCTTCCAGGCCACGCCGCGCGTGCAGATCCTCGGCGGCTTCGACGCCGACGGCTCCCTGCTCGCCATCAAGGTGCAGGGCCAGAACTCGGGCCTGTACGTGAGCCGGGACGGCGGCCGCAGCGTCGAGAAGACCGGCCGCACCTTCAGCGGCCTGGTCGACGTCTCCGGCGGCGACATCTACCAGGACGACCTGAGCGGCACCGGCGCGCTGAGCCGCGACGGCGGGCGTACGTGGACCGCGACCGCGCAGCCCGTACCGGGTTCGGTGGTCTACGACTACGACCGCTGGGCCGACGGTTCCCACACGATCGGCTCCGGCGCCGCCGGCCTCTTCCGCTCCACCCGGGAGGGCGGCTACCGCCGGATCGGCGTCCAGGGCGAGTCCGTACCCGCGCTGGCGACCTTCGGGGACCAGCTCCTCGCCGGGACCTCGGTCGGCACCTACCGCACCACGGTGCCCGCCGCGAGCCCCGAGTGGGGTGCGGCGGAGCGCGAGGGCACGACCGGTACCGGTGTCGTCGGCTTCCAGCCGTCCGCGGCGGACCCGACGTCCGGTTGGCAGCTGGTCAACCACCTGTACGACGTGGTGCTGCAGAAGACCGCGGACGCCGGCCGGACCTGGTCGGACGTCGCCGAGCGCGAGGCGAACGGCACCGCGTTCCTGGTCGACCCCGCGAACCCGGACCGGATGATGATCTCGTACAGGGGATCCAGCTCGGCCGGCCTCTACACCACCACCGACGGCGGCGCCCACTGGAAGACCTTCGACCAGGGCCGCTCCTACGACACCATCGTGGCCGATCCCGGCAAGCCGGGGCGGATCTGGTTCGGCGGCTGGTGGGGGCTGTTCTACTCGGACGACTTCGGGGCCACCATGACCCGGGTGTCCGAAGCCGAGGTGCACGCCGTCCAGTTCACCGACGGCGCCATGATCACGGGCGGTCAGGCGATCCGCGTCAGCAAGGACGGCGGCAAGACCTTCACCAAGGCCGACACCGGCGCCCTGCGGATCAGCGTCTCCGACCTCCTCCGGGTCGGTGACACCCTCTACGCCGGCACCAGCACCCGCTGGACGGACTTCACCCCCACCGGCGGGCGCGGCGTACTGCGCTCCACCGACGGCGGGCTGACCTGGCACAACATCTCCCGCTCGATGCCGAACAAGGACGTCCTGTCCCTGGCGGCCTCGCCCGACGGCCGGTACCTCTTCGCCGGCGTCGACCAGGGCGGCGTCCACCGCCTGGAGTTGGACGACTGAGGTCCGTGGGGGCCGCGCCGCGGCCCCCACAATCTTGACAAGCTTTCATGGACATGACACCAGTGGATGCTGCACCGCTCCCTCCCATCAGCGGCACCACATCCCGAAGGCGGCGATCGACGCATGCCCAGGCCCGAGAGCGCGGAACACGACTACGACGTCGTCATCAGCGGAGCCGGCCTCGCCGGCAGCGCCGCCGCGATCCTGCTCGCTCGACACGGTGTCCGCGTCGCACTGCTGGAACGCCGCTCGGACCCCGCGGCGTACAAGGTGCTCTGCACCCACTCCATCACGGCCAACGCCTATCCGGTGCTGGACGAGATCGGTCTCGTCCCCGCCCTGGAGGAGGCCGGAGCGGTCCGCAACACGGCTCGCTGGTACACCCGTTGGGGCTGGATCGAGCCGCGGCCGGCACCGGGCGGCCCCGAGTTGCCGTACGCGTACAACGTCCGGCGCAGCACCCTCGACCCGCTGATCAGGTCCCGCGCGGCGCAGACCCCCGGCGTCGAGCTGCTCCTCGGCCATCGGGTGACCGGGCTGGTCCGGGAGGCCGGACGGACCGTGGGGGTCCGCGCGTCGACCCCGCACGGCGAGCGCGAGATCCGGGCCCGGCTGGTGGTCGGCGCGGACGGCAAGGACTCGGCCGTGGCGGATTTCGCCGGGCTCCCCGCCCGGCGGTACGAGAACACGCGGTTCGGCTACCTCGCGCACTACCGCGGTCTCCCGCTGCCCGGCGGGATCGGCCACACCTGGTTCCTCGAACCCGACATGGCGTACGCGTTCCCGAACGACGACGGGGTGACGGTCCTCACCGTGCTCCCGGAAAAGAAGTGGCTCCCGGCCTTCCGGGAAGACCTGGAGGGCAGCTTCTCCGCGTTCGTGCGCGCCCTGCCCGAGGCTCCGCCCATCGACTCCGCCGAGCGCATCACGAAGATCATCGGCACCATCGACTACCCGCTGCACAGCCGGAAGCCGACCGCGGCGGGCGTAGCGCTCATCGGCGACGCCGCCCTGACCGGCGACCCCCTGTGGGGAGTGGGGTGCGGATGGGCCCTGCAGTCCGCGCAGTGGCTGGCGGAGGCGGTCGCCCCGGCCGCGACCGGTCGGGGCAGCCTCGACCGGTCGCTCGCGCGGTACGCGCGCAGACACCAATGGCGCCTTCGCGGTCACCAGTTCCTGGCGGCCGACTTCGCCAAGGCCCGTCCGTTCAATCCCATGGAGAAGCTGGTGTTCTCGGCGGCGGCCCGCGACGAGTCGATGGCCCGGCACACGCACCTGTTCGCGTCCCGGCTGATCGGTCCGCTGCGTTTCCTGAACCCCGTGGCGCTGGCCAGGGCCGCGGCCGTCAACCTCGGACATCGCGGGGCGCCCGCGCCACGGGACGGTACGGAGGGCGGCCGGGGGGCCGCCTGACCCCTCGGCCGGATCAACCCATGCGGGCGGCGCCCCCGTTGGAGGTCGGCAGGAGGACGCGGACCGTGAGCCCTCCACCCGCGCGGGGCGTGGCCACGACCTCGCCGTGGTGCGTGGCGGTGATCGCCTGGACCAATGCGAGCCCGAGCCCGAACCCGCTGCCGCGCTCCCGCCCCTGGTGGAACGGCGCGAACAGGGCGGGGACCTCCTCCGGTGGCAGGACGGGGCCGGTGTTGGAGACCTCCAGGAACACCCTGCCGCCCGTGGATCCGGTCGCGATCACGGCGGTGCCGTCGCGGTGGTTGTGGCGCACCGCGTTGGCCAGCAGGTTGAGCGCGACCTGCCGGAGCAGCGCGGGATCGCCGTCCAGCGGCGCGGGCGCCGCGTCGAGCGTGACCCGGACCCCGGCGTCACGGGCCTCCTCGGCCAGCTCCCGCGTCGCGCCCCGGGCGGCGTCCGCCAGGTCCGTCGACCGCAGCACCAGCGCGGCGGTCTCCGCGCGCGCCAGGGCCAGCAGGGCCGTGATCAGCCGCTCGATCCGCGCGTTGGCGTCCAGTGCGCGGAGCACCGAGGGGCGGAGGTCGTCCGGGACCCGTCCCCGGGCCAAGGGGATCTCCAGGGCGGTGCGCAGTACGGTCAGCGGGGTGCGCAGCTCGTGCGAGGCGTGCGCGGTGAAGCTCCGCTGGGCCGTGAAGCTCCGGTCGAGCCGGTCGAGCATGGCGTCGAAGGTGTCGCCGAGTTCGCGGATCTCGTCGTACGGACCGTCCAGCGCGAGCCGCTCGTCCAGGCTGCTGCCGGTGCTGATCCGCCGAGCGGCCGCGGTCACCTGGTGGAGCCGGCGCAGGGAGCGGTCGCTCGCCCACCAGGCCAGCAGCGCGGCGAGCGCCGTGAAGACGGCGAGCAGCAGCACGGAGCGGGTCAGCAGGTCGCCCAGGATGGCGTTCTGGAAGTGGTCGAAGGCCCGGGCCGGGGTCGTGAGGACCGCCTCGGTGGAGCCCGGGGGCAGGTCCACGGGCGCCGGATCGGGGAGCGGCGGCTCCGGGGCCCCGGCGGCCTGCGTGATGAGGTCGCGGTTGGCCTCGATGAGCTGGCGCGAGCTGAGCCAGTTCAGCGCCAGCACCCCGCAGCCCAGTACCGCGAAGACGGCGGTGGTCACCAGCGTCAGCCGGCCGCGCAGCGGCAGGCGGCCGGGGCCGAAGCGGCTCACAGCCGGTATCCGTAGCCGGTGTCGTGCACGATCAGCGGCGGATCGCCGAGCTTGCGGCGCAGCGCGTGCACGGTGACCCGGACCGCCGTGGTGGCCGGGTCGAGTCCCGTGTCCCACAGCCGCTCCCGCAGTTCCTCGGTGCCGACCGGGGCGCCGTCCGCGGCCAGCAGGAGTTCCAGCACGCCCAGTTCCTTCGGCGTCAGGTGCAGCGGGCGGCCGTCGCGTTCGGCGACCCTGCGCACCGTGTCGAGGCTGATGCCGCGCCGGCTGAGCACGACCTCGGCCCGGCCCGCCGCGGAGCGGCGGCCGAGCGCGCGCAGCCGGGCGACGAGCTCCAGGTAGGAGAAGGGCTTGGTCATGTAGTCGTCGGCGCCCTGACCGAGGCCTTCGACCAGGTCGGACAGGGTGTCCGCGGCGGTGAGCATGAGGATCCGGGCGGGATGGCCCATCGCGGCGAGCGCGCGGCACACGGCGTCGCCGCCCAGCGCCGGCAGGTCCCGGTCCAGGATCACCACGTCGTAGTCGGCCTCGCCGGTCCGCCGGAGCGCCTCCAGGCCGTCGTGGGCGAGGTCGCAGACCATGCCCTCGTCGCGGAGCCCCTCGGCGAGCATCACGGCCAGTTCCCGCTCGTCCTCGACAATCAGCACCCGCATCGCGTCCCGCTCCGTTCGCCCGTGCCGCCGCTGTTCCCTCCGGGCCGGCGCCGGGGACCAGCCTGCCCGCAGGCGGGTTAGCCGGTGGTTAGGCGCGCGATCACAGGTGGCTCACCGCGTGGACCGTAGAACTTGGGCGTTCGTCAGGAACGCCCAGAGGAGTGTGGACATGCGAAGCGCATCCGCGGTACGCGGCCGGTCGGTACGAGGCCTGCACGGTCTGCGGGGCCCGCGCGGTCTGCGAGGCCTGCACGGTCTGCGAGGCCCGCGCGGTCTACGAGGCCTGCGCGGACTACGAGGCCTGCGCGGACTGCCGGCCGCGGCCGCCGCGGCGGGGGTGCTGGCCCTGGCCGGCTGCTCGGACCCCGCCCCGGCGCCCGAGGTCGCCGGGGCCCAGCGCGGGGGTCAGGGCAAGCCGCAGGACGACAACACGGTCCGCAGGGCCTGGGTGGACTGCATGCACAAGCAGGGGCAGACGAGCGTCGAGCAGGACAAGGACGGCAACATCGGATTCCCGGCCGCGAGCACGGACTCGGGCCTGCCCTCCGGGTACGACACCGCGAGCCGGCTGTGCGACGAGAAGGTGCCCGGCATCCACCAGGTCCAGCGGGCCGACAAAGCCAAGTTCGTGGAGATGGCCCGCAAGTGGGTCGACTGCGCCCGCAAGAACGGCTACTCCGACATGCCCGACCCGGATCCCAAGGACGCCGCGGTCGTCATCCCGCGCGCCGTGTTCGACCCGGCCAAGTGGGATGCCGCCTCGCGCGCCTGCGATGCGCAGTTCCCGCTGCCCGGCTACCGGATCGGTGAGTGACCGTGACCCGCACGGCGGAACCCGTTGAACGCGTGGGACCCGTGGAACCCCTGGAACCCGTAGTGCGCGGGAAGAAGCGCGGCAGGGTCCTCGTCCCGCTGCTGGTGGTCGCCGTGGTGGCCGGGGCCGGGGCGGTCGCCGTCGCCCGCCCGTGGGACCGCTCCGCCGGGGGGACCGAGCGGGAGGGTGTGCAGTACGGCCTCGCCCCGGTGGAGCAGGGCTCGCTGTCCAGCAGCATCCAGCTCACCGGCTCGCTCGTGTACGACGCGCCCACCCCCGTCCTCCCGGCGGGCAAGGGCACCCTCACGGGGCTCCCGGCCGTGGGCGCCGTCGTCAAGGCCGGACAGAAGCTCTACGAGGTGGACGGACAGCCGGTGGTGCTGATGGTCGGAGACCGCCCGATGTGGCGCGATCTGGGCCCCGGTGTTCCCGCCGGCCCCGACGTGGAGCAGCTGAAGCGCAACCTGGTCCGACTCGGCCACGCCAAGGGGCTCGGCCTGGCCGCCGACCAGAAGTTCACCCCGGCCACCGCCATCGCCGTGAAGCGCTGGCAGAAGTCCCTGGGCCTCCAGGAGACCGGCACGGTCTCCCTGGGCGGCATCACCATGCTGCCGCAGGAGTCCCTGCGCGTGCAGCAGGTCGGCGCACAGCTCGGCGCGGTCCTGGGCGGTTCATCGGTCATGACCGTGACCCGCGAGGACCTGGTGGTCGCCGTGCGGCCCGCCGAGAACCAGCTCTCCCGGTTCACACCGGACGGGCGGGTCCGGATCAAGCTGCCCGACGGCTCCGCGGTCGAGGGGCGCATCCGTTCGCTGATCCGCGGCTCCGGCCCCGGCCCCGGCGGGGAGGACGGCTCCGGCGGGTCGGGCGGCGGCTCCGGAGAGGGCCCGGGCGGTGCGAAGACCACCGTGACGATCGTGCTGGACGGCCAGGAACAGGCGCGGCGGGCGGGCCAGTCCGCGGTGACCGTCACCCTGGTGGGCGACACCGCCGAGCACGCGCTCATCGTTCCGGTCACCGCGTTGCTCGCCCTGGACGGCGGCGGCTACGGCGTACGGGTCTCCGACGGCCCCGCGCCCCGGCTGGTCAAGGTCCAGCTCGGCCTGATCGCCGACGCCAAGGCGCAGATCACCGGCGACGTCCGGCCCGGCGCGCAGGTGGTGATCCCCAGGTGACGCCTCCCCCGGCGGCGAACGCCGCCCCCGTGCTGGAGTTGTCCGGCATCGTCAAGGAGTATCCGGGCACGCCCCCGCTGCGCATCCTGCACGGCCTCGACCTCACCGTCGAAGCCGGCGAACTCCTCGCCGTCGTCGGCCCGTCCGGCTCCGGCAAGTCCACCCTCCTCGCGCTGCTCGGCTCGCTCGACCGGCCCACCTCGGGCCGGCTCCGCTTCGAGGGCCGCGACCTGGCCGGTCTGTCCGACCGGGAGCTCGCCGCACTGCGGGCGCACCGGATCGGTTTCGTGTTCCAGCAGTTCTTCCTGCTGTCCGGACTCACCACCGTCGAGAACGTAGCGACCGGGTTGCTGTACGCCGGGGCACCGATCGCCGAGCGGCGCGCGAGGGCGACCGAGGCGCTGCGCTCCGTGGGCCTCGGGCACCGGCTGGGCCACCACCCCGACCAGCTCTCGGGCGGTGAGAAGCAGCGCGTGGCGATCGCCCGCGCGCTGATCGGCCGCCCGGCGCTGCTGCTCGCCGACGAGCCCACCGGAGCGCTGGACAGTGCTTCCGGTGCCTCCGTCGTCGATCTGCTGCGCACCCTGAACGCGAACGGCACCACGGTGGTGGTCATCACCCACGACCGCGAACTGGCCGCCTCGTTCCCCCGACGGGTCGGCATCCAGGACGGCCGCATCGCGTTCGACGAACGCGTCCCGCAGCCCACCGGAGCCGGCCGATGAAGACACGTCGTAGCCGGCTGCGCCCCATGGACCTGCTGCGCCTGGGCATGATCGGACCACGGACCCGCACGATGCGTTCCGCGCTGTCCGCGCTGGGCATCTCGCTGGGCATCGCCGCGGTGGTCGCGGTCACCGGCATCTCGAACTCCAGCCAGCAGCACCTGCTGGCCCGGCTGGACCAGCTCGGCTCCAACCTGATCACCGTGGCCCCCGGCAAGGGGCCCGACCAGCAGCCGGTGCCGCTCCCGCTCACCGCGGAGAAGATGCTCTCCGCCATCGCGCCCGTGCAGCAGACCACCGCCACCGGGGCGACCAAGGCCCAGGTGTACCGCAACGACCTGATGCCGGCGCAGCAGACCGGCAGCATCACCGTGCTCGCCGCGCGCCTCAACCTGCTCGAAGTCCTGCGCGGCGAGCTGCTCGGCGGGCAGTGGCTGGACGGCGCGAGCGAGAACCTCCCGGTGACCGTGCTCGGTGACCAGACCGCTCAGCGCCTCAGCGTCACCCGACCGGGCGAGCGGGTATGGCTGGGCGGACAGTGGTACGAGGTCGCCGGCATCCTGGCCCCGAACGAACTCGCCCCCGAGCTGTCCACCGCGGCCCTGGTCGGCTGGCCGCAGGCGGTCGTCCACCTGGGCGCGGACGGCAGCGCCGCGACCGTCTACCTGCGGTCGCACTCCGAACGCGTGCCCCAGGTCCAGGCGGTGGCCGCGGCCACCGCGCATCCCGGCAGCCCGACCATGGTCGCGGTGAGCCGGCCCTCCGATCTCCTCCTGGCCCGCAACGAGACGGAGAACAGCCTCACCGCACTCGTACTCGTCCTGGCCGGCGTGGCGTTGCTGGTGGGCGGCGTCGGGATCGCCAACACCATGGTCGTGGGCGTGATGGAACGCCGCGGCGAGATCGGGCTGCGCCGCGCCCTGGGTGCCCGGGGCGGCCAGATCTCGGCGCAGTTCCTGCTCGAAGCCGTGCTGATGGGCTTCATCGGCGGGATGGGCGGACTGCTCCTCGGCAGCCTGACCGTGTACGGCTACGCGCTGGTCCAGGGCTGGTCGGCGGCCATCCCGCTCTACACCCTGGTCGCCGGCCCTTCGGTCTCGGTGGTGGTGGCCGCACTCGCCGGGCTCTATCCCGCGCTGCGGGCCGCCAGGGCCTCCCCCACCGAGGCCTTGCGTTCGGCGTGACCCGGACGGTCGGCAGAGGCTGGGGAGTGCCTTCGCCGTAGGAGTGCGCAGGTCCGGGGTAGGGTGCCGCCGACGGACGTACTCGGGTGGGCGGGGCGGGACATGACACTGCGGGACGGGGATCCGCGCGCGATCGGCGGGTATGTCCTGATCGCCCGGCTGGGTTCCGGCGGGATGGGGACGGTGTACTCGGGGCGGGCCGCTTCGGGGCGGCTCGTCGCGGTGAAGCTGGTGCACCAGCAGTTCGCCGACGACCCGGAGTTCCGGACCCGGTTCCGGCAGGAGGTGGCGGCAGCCCGGCGGGTGAGCGGGGCCTTCACCGCCGCGGTGGTGGACGCCGACCCGGACGCGGAGCGCCCCTGGATGGCCACCCAACTGGTGCCGGGATGGACCCTGGGCGCGCGGGTGAAGGCGGACGGGCCGCTGCGCGGGAGCGCGCTCCGCGTGCTCGCGCTGGGACTGGTGGAGGCGCTGCGCGAGCTGCACACCACCGGGGTGATCCACCGTGACCTGAAGCCGGACAACGTCATGCTGACGGACGACGGGCCGCGGGTCATCGACTTCGGGATCTCGCGGGCGGCCGGGCAGCAGACGCTGACCTCGACCGGGCAGATCCTGGGGACGCCGCCGTACATGTCGCCGGAGCAGTTGTCGGCTCCGGCCCGGGTGCGGGCTTCGTCGGACGTGTTCTCCCTGGGGTCGGTGCTGGCGTTCGCGGTGACCGGGCGGGGACCGTTCGACGCGGAGTCGCACTACATGACGGCCTACCGCGTGGTCTCGGAGGCGCCCGACATCGGGGGGCTGGCCGATTCCCTACGGGCCGTGGTCGGTGCGTGCCTCGCCAAAGAGGCGGCCGCCCGGCCGGGACCGGACGAGCTGTTGGCCGCGCTGGCGCAGATCCCGGCGGCCGACTGGGAGAGCCCGCTCCGGGAGGACGGGGACCCGGGCGGGGAGGCGCGCAAGCCCCTCGGGGCCGGGACCTGGACCGGCTCGCGGGCCGGCGCGGAGGCGGATCCGGCGGCCGGTGCCGGTGCTGACGCCTCCGCCGGTGCTGACGCCGCCGGCGATGCCGATGCAGCGGCCGCGGGCGGCCCGGCAGGATCGCCCGCCGCCTCCGCTGACGGAGCCGAAGACACCGACGGGCCGCTCACCCGCCGTTCCGGGCCGCCGACCGGGCCCGCCGGAGACATGGCGGCCGGCCGGCCCCGGCGGCTGCGCGGGCCCCGCGGGCGCGCCCTGCTCGCCGGGGTGCTCGCGGCTTCGCTGCTGGCCGGCGGCGGGGTCTACCTGCGGCTCTCCCAGCCGGACGGCGGTACGCGGGACAACGCCAAGGCCCCCGGGTCGTCCGCGGGCCCCTCCGGGACGCCCGGCCCCTCGGGCAGCCCCGGCGCGGCCACGCGCAAGCCCTCCCCGCCGGCGGTCACCGGGACCCTCGCCCCGTACGTCGCCACCGACGGCGGCAGCCCGGCCGGCAGCCGCGCCTACGCGGACACGCCCGCCCGGCGCCCCGCCGGATGGCGGGCCTGGGACGGCGACGACCACATGGGGTCCTGCGTGTACGCGGACTCCTCGCTGGTGTGTACGTCGCCCCGCCCCGGCGGTGAGCTGCCCGGCGACGGACTCAGCCGGTTCGACGCCGCGACCGGCGAGCTGCTGTGGGGGCAGATGCTGGAAGACGTCGTGGACGGGCAGGCCCCGCTGGTGGCCCCCGGGGCGGTCACCGGAACCCACACGGTGATCGTGCCCGGCATCAAGGGGTTCACCGCGCTGGACCTCGTCGACGGCACCCCCCGGTGGGAGTTTTCCACGAAGGAGAAGCTGAAGCGGGCGGTCCTGGACGCGGACGGCAGCCGGGTGTTCGCGGTCTCCGCGTCCGGCACGGTCACCGCCCTGGAGACCCGGTACGGGAAGCTCCTGTGGCAGCAGGCGGTGTCCGGGTCCGAGGACGGCTACCCGGCGCTGCGGGTCGACGGGGACCGGGTGTACGTACAGGGGCGGACCCAGAACGCCGACATGGGGTTCCAGACCTTCGTGACCGCCCTCGACGGGGCCACGGGGAAGAAGCTGCCGTTCGGGACCCCTCAGGACGGCACCCGGTTCGCGATGCCCGGGACCTGCGAGACCCGCGGGCTGACCCTGGCCAGGGACTTGTACGAGGCGACCGTCTTCCTGTGCAGCAAGGAGAACGGGGCGGGTGTGCTGCGCGGCGAGCCGGCCCGGCGGCGGAGCGCCGACCTGCCGTACGCCGGAACGACCCTGTCCGGGCCCGCCGCGGCCGGGGACAAGGTGTACCTGATGGCGACCGCGGCGGGCGGCGAACCGGGCTTCATGGAGCTCAACCAGGAGTCCGGCGGCGCCGTGTGGCGGATTCCGCTGGCGAAGGAGTGCACCGACCCGGAGCGCCCGGAGGCCGCGAACGCGGTGGTGGTGACCGACGGGCTGGCGTACGTACGGTGCCGGACCTCGGGCGTGGTCATCGACCTGGCCTCGCGCAAGCAGACCGGCCGGTTCACCGTTCCGGGCGGCGTCCGCCCCGGAACGGACGGCCCGGCCGGCTTCCTGGTGGTGGGCGGAATCGTCTTCACCCCGACCGCCAAGGGCTGGTCCTCCGTCGAACCCTCCCCGGTCTAGAGCCTGCCCGGGAGGGTGAAGCGCCAGTTGTTGGCGGGGTGGTACTGGCCCGGCGGGTACTCGTGCACCGTTTCGGCGAGGAGGGTGAAGCCCACCGCCCGGCAGACCGCGTTCGAGGCCTCGTTCGCCACCCGGGGGAAGGCGTGAACGCCCGGACGGCGGTGCGCCGGGGAGAGGGCGGCCAGGTGGGCGAGGAGGGCTCGGACGGAGGTCGCCGCCCAGCCCTGGCGCTGGTGCTCGGGGAGGACGCCCCAGCCCACTTCGAAGATCGGCTCTCCGTCGTGCTCCCTCGGCGCGAAGGAGACCGTACCCACGGTGTCTCCCGTCGCGGATTCCACCCGGAACACCCGGCCCTCGTGTGCGGCGTTCGCTCTCATGGCCGTCCAGCGGCGGTGGCGGGCGAGCAGGGCACTGTCCGGTTCGGGGCCGCCGAGGTGACTCGTCATCTCCACGGTGTTGCGGCGCCGGAGCAGCCAGAGGTCGCTGTCCGCCCAAGGGCGCAGACGCACCGGTCTCGTCGTGTGCATGAGGCAAGGAAACAGCACGGGGTCGGCGGCCGGCACCCGGTTTGTTCCCACCGCGGGACGGTCGACCAGCTCGCCCGGGTGCCCGCCGAGGACTTCGAGTGGGCTACGTCTCCCGCCCCACGTCCAGTACTCCAGCTGCAGGTCGTCGGGGCTTGGCCGGTGGGCAGGTTCCTCGGCCCGGACGACGGCCAGGAAGGCGTGGGCGAGCATGGCGAGGGTGACCCAGCGACTCCAGGATGGGTAGCGGCGGACCTGGTGCTCATCGAGCCCGGCCAGGCCCTTCTCGGTCTGGAAGGTCTCCTCCACCCGCCGCCTGGAGCCAGCCGTCTTGACCAGGGTGTGCAACGGGACCGGCGCGGTGGAATGGCAGCGGTAGTAGGCGAGCTCGCCGGTGGTGCGGTTGCGCCGAATCAGTAGCTGGCGGTAGCCAGGCGCCGGTTCGGCGAGGTCGATGACGGCCCAGTCGTAGTAGCGGTGGCCCTTCGCGCCGCGTCCGGCCGACAGTTTCTGCCAGGCCCGCCTGGGCAGCTTCGCCGCCAACGCGTCGGCGCGGAACCTCCCTGCCTTGGTGGCTACTTCGGCCGAGCAGGCCACCGCGAGCACGTAGCCCAAGCCGCGTTCCTCCAGGGCCGCCCGCAGCTTCGGGTTGCCGCCGTATACCTCGTCGCCGGTCACCCAGTCCACCCGGTGCCCGGCGTCCAGGAACCGTTCGATCATCACGCGGGCCAGTTCCGGCTTGGTGGCGAAGACGGCGTCCTCGCCGAGCCCGGCCGCCCGGCAGCGATCCGGGTCCAGGATCCAGCAGTGCGGGACATACAGCTCCCGGTCCACCGCCGCGTGCCCGCGGGCACCCGCGTAGACAAGAAACACAGCGACCTGGGAGTTCTCGATCCGACCGGCGGTGCCGGTGTACTGGCGCTGGACCCCGACGGTGTGGGTGCCCTTCTTCACGTCGCCACATCGTCACGCACAGCATCGGCGTCCCAAGAGGCCCGGCACAGCAGGTGCTGCATGCCGTGCGGGTTCGCTTCTCCGGCCCACTCCGCGATCGTCCAGCAGTTCTTGCGCGGCAGGTCCGACATCAAGCCCATCATCAACCGGCCAACCCGCAGCCGGGGTTCGACCCGGGTGAACCGCCCCGCGATCCGGCCCATGACCACCTCGAACGCCTCCCGCCAACGACCGGGATCCATGCTGCGACCTGCGGCCACCGACTCCTCGTATGTCTTCACAAACAACGATGATCATCGGTGGCCGTACCCGTGCCCCGACCCGCCCCCACCAGCAAGATCGCGAGGAACTGATGCTGCCCCGACATGATGTGGCTGCCATCACACTCCGGTGGTGTCACATCCTGGGCCGCTGCCCTGTCCTATTACTGAAGCCGAAGAAGGGATCGTGAGGATGAAGGCCGTCATTGTGTGCGCCTCCGTGTCGCACGGAAATACGCGTCGTGTCGCCGACAGCATGGCCCAGGTACTGGGCGCGAAGGTCGTCTCACCCGAGCAGGCTGACCTGGCGGAGCTGGCCGGCGCCGACCTTGTGGGATTCGGCTCGGGTGTCTTCTATCAGAGGCTCCACCCCCGACTGACCGACTTCGTCAAGGCGCTTCCCACCAGGCGGGGCCGGGCATTCGTGTTCGCCACCAGCGGGCTCCCCGAGCTGCCGCTGGTTCCTTTCACCCGCCCCCTGGTCCGGCTCCTCGAAGGCAAGGGCTTCGAGGTGGACGGGAACTTCTCGTGCCGGGCGTTGGACACCATGATGCCCTTCAAGCTCGTCGGCGGCATCCAGAAACACAGGCCGAACGACGGGGACCTGGCCGCTGCGCGGGCGTTCGCCGCGCGACTGCGGGACGTGCGAGAGCCGGTGTCCTGACACATGCCGCTCCGGGGCTCTCCCGCATCCCCGACCAGCAAGATCACGATCTACAGCTGGAGTACTAGTCGATCCCGGGGATCTGTCGATCCCTGAACGCCGTCCGGACGGCGTCCGCAGCGCTCGTCCCGTGCATGCTCCGCGCGGTGGCGATCGTGGCGAGCGCCGCGTCCCGGAAGCTGGTGTCGGGGGCGAAGCCGAACTGCGCGTTGACGATGATGCGGTCGGCCGTTCTCGCGCCCAGGGCCCCGCGGATGTCGAAGAGGGCACGGGACCAGATCTCGCCGTCCGCGTGCACCTCGCCGGTGCGGTCCGCGTAGACCTTGTTCCCGTCGATGCGGCGCAGGCAGTGCGGGGCCGCGGAGTAGCCGACCGCGTCCCAGTCGGCCACGCACGCCGGGTCGGTCCCCCGCGGCCAGCCGCGGACGGCCCCGGCGTGGTCGCCGACCGTGACGGCCAGGTAGTCGCCGAAGGCCTCGCCTATCGCCCCGGCTTCCGGGGAGGTGCCGAAGCCGGGGACCTGCGCGTGGTGCACCGCGTGCCCGTACTCGTGGACGATGACCTCCGCGTCCTCGGCGTCGTCGACGCCGCCCTTGCCGAAGCGGATCTCGGCCTTCTTGTCGGTGAAGAAGGAGTTGTCGGCGCCCCACTGGTTGATGCGGACGGGCTGGGCGCGGTCGTTGGCTCCGGGCAGTTCGCTGCCGAAGCCGAGGCCTTGCAGGTACTCCTGCGCCTCGTTGACCCAGAAGTAGGCCATGACCTGCTCGAACTGGTCGTCGGCGCGGGTGTACCGGCCGGCCTCCAGGGCGGCGGCGGGCGCACCGGTCTCGGACCGGACGTACGCCCACCGGCCGGAAAGGCCCCCGCTGCCGTCCAGGTTGCGCAGCGCGGCCGAGGCGTAGGCGGAGTCGGGTACGGCGCCGGCCGAGTCCTTGGCGTCGACGAGCGTCTGATCACCGGTGGACTGGACGGGATTGACCATGAAGACGCGGCCCTGGGGCAGTCCGGACGCGGGTGGCGAGGCGTCGGCCGAGGCCGGTGCTGCCAGGCCGAGCAGGGTCAGGGACGCGATCACGGTAGCGGTACGGCCGCGGGAGGTACGGCGGGGCATGGACATCCTCCTGTGAGGGACGTGTGGTGCCGGAAGAACGTGCGTGGCGGGGTGCGGACGCGATCCTTGCTCAATGTCACGGCGTTTGACCAGACCCGGAGCGACCCGGAGACGGCGGGCGGGCGGCCGGGAGAGGGCGGCGAGACGGCCGGGGTGAGTCCTCGGGCGCGGGTGGCGCATGATGTCCCGCGTGCACAGTGCGGAGGAGTTCGGCGGAGCCGACAGCGAAGCGGGTATACCCGGGACCCGGGATGCCCCGGCAGACATGACGGGCGCCGTCCGGGCGGCGCAGCAGGGGGACGAAGCGGCCTTCCAGGCGCTGTTCCGCGCGGTGCAGCCCGTACTCCTGCGCTACTTGACCGTCCTGGTCGGCGAGGACGCGGAGGACGTGGCCTCCGAGGCCTGGCTCCAGATATCCCGGGATCTGGGCTCGTTCAGCGGGGACTTCGACGGGTTCCGCGGCTGGGTGTCGACGATCGGCCGGAACCGGGCCATGGACCTGCTGCGGCGGCGTCGCCGCAGGCCGGCCGTGAGCGTGCCGGTCGAGTACCTGCACGACCGCGCGGCCAGGGAGGACACCGAGGGGTCCGCGCTGACCACGATGGGGACCGGTGCGGCGCTCGCCCTGATCTCGCGGCTGCCCCGCGATCAGGCGGAGGCCGTGCTCCTGCGGGTGGTGATGGATCTGGACGCGGAGAGCGCCGCGCGGGTGCTGGGGAAGCGGGCCGGGGCGGTACGGATGGCCTCGCACCGCGGGCTGCGCAAGCTCGCCAAACTCCTCGAACAGCAGGGGGTGGCGGGTGCCGTGGGGAGCGGGGGCATACCGGGTGAACCGGGCGGTCCGGGGCGGTCCGAAAAAACTTCCGCCCCAGGAGTGACACCGACGACGGCTCCGACGCTGAAGGGCACGAAATGAGCACCCACCGATCCCGCCGGATCGACCACGCCACGGCCGAGCAGCTGCTCGCCGGCGCCCGGTCGCAGGCGTCGGGCACGCCGGGTGCGTCCGGTACATCCGGGTTGAGCGAGTTGTCCGGCGTCCCGGACGGCCACGAGGCCCTCGCCGGGCTGCTCGCCGCCGCAGCGGCTCCGGCCGGGAAGGACGAACTGTCCGGCGCGCCGGAAGCCCTGGCCATGTTCCGGGCCGCCCGCCTCGCCCCCTCGGCCACCCCCGTCGCCGCGGCCGCAGCCGGAGCCGCGCCCGTACCCCTCCCGGTCTCCCGGAGGCGGTCGCCGCTCGCCCCGGCGACGCTCCTCGGCGCCAAGGTCGCCGCCGCCGTGCTGGCGGCCGCCCTCGGCGGTGTGGCCGTCGCGGCCGGCACGGGCAACCTCCCCACCGTCCTGGGCGGCACGCCCGAGCCCGACCGCCAGGCCGCCTCCCCCGCGCCCGGCACCCGGGTCGCGGACGCGCCGTCCCCCGGGGCCTCCGGCCGCTCGTCCGCAGCGGTGCCCGCCGACCTGGCCGAGCTGTGCCGGGCCTTCACCCGCGTCCCGGGTCCGCGCGCCGAAGAGGTCCTGGCCGAGCAGCGGTTCGCCGCGCTGGTCGCCGCGGCGGGAGGCCGGTCCGCTGTCGCGGACTACTGCGCTCCCGTCCAGGGCGGCGAACCGGAGCCGAGTGCCTCCGCGCCGGCGGCTTCACCGACGCGCAACCCGCGGGCCGGCACCCCCACGCATCCCGACAAACCCGAACCGAGCCGGCGTCCCGTCACCCCGGGGCCGAGCGCCGGTGAGCGCGGGCCCGGCAACCGCCCGCCGGGACCCCCGAGCACCGTCCCGTCCCCGCCCCGCAAGGACGTCCCGACCGGGCGCCCCCCGGGGGCGAACCCCTGACCCCGGACGGGCTCCGGTCCGGCGGAGTGCGGGTCGTCCCCCGTGTCCGTACCCCCGCCCGGTCCCCGTCCACCACCTGTAGAGGCTGTCCACCGATGCACCGACCACCGGGTTCCACGGCGGAACCGTATCCGCACGCGGCGTACGCGCCCGCGCCCTTGCCCGAGCCCGGGTACGTCCCCGCGTACCCGCCCACGTACGCGCCCGCTCCCGACCCCTCCTCCGCGTACGCCTACGCGCCCGATCCAGCGCCCGCATACGTGCCCGAGTACGCGTACGCGCCCGATCCCGCGCCCACGTCCGAACCTCCGGGCACCGCACCCGCTTCCACCCCCACCGCCATCGCCACCCCCGCCACCGACCCGAGTCCCGTCTTCGTCGACTCCTCCGGCCGGCGCCAGCGTCGCGTACGGCGCCTGGGGTGGCTGCTCGTCCTTCCGGCCGTCGGCTACATCGTCCTGCTGCTGAGCTCCCTCTTCGGCGGGCCCACGCTGTCCTCCCCGCTCCTGCCGCTCCCCCACTCCTCGCAGGCCCCCGGGGCCGCGCAGAGCAAGGCGCCGAGCGCATCCCCGGCCCCCGGGTCCAGTGCCGCCCCGAAGCGCACCGGCGGCGCCGTGAGCGGTGCCACCCAGGCACCGGCCGCCCCGTCCGCAGCGAGCCCCGACCGCGGTGCCACTCCCCGGAACACGGCCGGCGCCACCGTCGCGCCCCCCGCGCACCCGGCACCCTCCGCCGCCAACGGGACCACGCCGGCTCCCGGCCAGACCAACCGCGGCCGGTCCACGTCCGCGCCCGGCCAGGGCGGCAAGCCGACCGCTCACCCCTGACCGGCCCCCGACCTCGCCCCCACCCCCACCCCGCTCAGGCACCAGCACCAGCACAGGCAGGAAGCACCTCCCCTTGTCGAAGAACCGCCGCCTCCCGCGCGGCCGGCACAGCACCGTTCGCAACGTCCCCCTGCGCACCCACTGGCTGCTGCTGACCACGCTGATCCTGACCCTCTCGGCGGCCCTGCTGCTCCAGGGCTACGTCACGCACATGTTCGACGGCACCGCCGACGGAGCCCACCGCGATCCGGGTCCGGCCGGCACCGTCCCGGAGCAGATCCGGACGGGCGGACCGGTGATCGAGGGATCCGCGGGACGGACCGCGGCCGTCAAACCCCGCACCATCGCCCTGACCTTCGACGACGGTCCGGACCCCCGGTGGACCCCGCAGATCCTGGACGTCCTGAAGCGCAACGACGTCCGCGCCACCTTCTTCACCGTGGGCGCGCAGGTCGCCGCCCACCCCGAGCTGGCGCGCCGGATCGTCGAGGACGGCCACCAGATCGGCGTCCACACCTTCACCCACACCGACCTCGGCACGGCCTCCCCCTGGCGCCGCTCCCTGGAACTGCGCGAAAGCCAGCTGGTCATCGCCGGTGCCACCGGAGTCACCACCCCCCTGCTGCGCCCGCCCTACTCCTCGACCAGCGCGGCGCTGAACGACAGCGCCTGGGACTCCGTCGTCCAGGCCGGCACCGAGGAGTACCTCACCATCCTCAGCACCCAGGACAGCCAGGACTGGCGCCGCCCCGGAGTCGACCAGATCGTGGCCAATTCCCTGCCCGAGGGCACCGAGGGCCAGATCCTGCTCCTGCACGACGCCGGCGGGGACCGCTCGCAGACCGTCGCGGCCCTCGAACAGCTCGTCCCCCGGCTGAAGGCCGCGGGCTTCCAGCTCGCCACCGTCACCGAGGCGACGGGCCTGCCCGCGGCCACGCACGAGGCGGCGACCGTGGACGCGTGGCAGGGCATCTCCCTCATCTACGCCCTGCGCGCCAGCGACTGGGTCCTGAGCGCGCTGTCCTGGCTGTTGTGGGCGGCGGGCGCCATCAGCGTGCTGCGCGCCGTGGCCGTCTTCACCGCGGCCCGCCGCCACGTGCGCAAGCGCCGGGAGCCGTGGGGAGCCCCCGTCACCGAGCCGGTCAGCATCATCGTCCCCGCCTACAACGAGAGCGCGGGCATCGAAGCGGCCGTCCGGTCCCTGCTGGCCTCGGACCATCCGGTGGAGATCATCGTGGTCGACGACGGGTCCACCGACGGCACCGCCGACATCGTCGAGTCCCTCCGGCTGCCGGGCGTCCGCGTCATCCGCCAGGCCAACGCCGGGAAGCCCGCCGCCCTCAACACCGGTATCGCCGCCGCCTCCTGCAACCTGCTCGTCATGGTCGACGGTGACACCGTCTTCGAACCGGACGCCGTCCGCATGATCGTCCAGCCCTTCGCCCACCGGCGCGTCGGCGCCGTCTCGGGCAACGCCAAGGTCGTCAACCGCGGCGGACTGCTGGGCCGCTGGCAGCACATCGAGTACGTGGTCGGCTTCAACCTCGACCGCCGCCTCTTCGACCTCGCCGAATGCATGCCCACCGTGCCGGGCGCGGTGGGAGCCTTCCGCCGCGAGGCCCTCCTGCGCGTCGGCGGCGTCAGCGACACCACCCTCGCCGAGGACACCGACCTCACCATGGCCCTGTGCCGTGACGGCTGGCGCGTCGTCTACGAGGAGCGGGCCAAGGCCTGGACCGAGGCCCCGGCCACCCTCGGCGCCCTCTGGAAGCAGCGCTACCGCTGGTGTTACGGGACCCTCCAGGCCATGTGGAAGCACCGGGGCGCCCTCACCCAGCGGGGCCAGGCCGGGAAGCTCGGCCGCCGGGGCCTGCTGTACCTCCTGATGTTCCAGGTGCTCCTGCCGCTGCTCGCCCCCGTGGTCGACGTGACCGCGATCTTCGGCCTGGTCTTCCTCGACCCGCTCCGGATCCTGGGCCTGTGGAGCGCCTTCCTGCTGCTCCAGCTCCTGATGGGTCTCTACGCCTTCCGCCTCGACAACGAACACCCCGGCCCGCTGTGGAGCCTTCCGCTCCAGCAGTTCGTCTACCGCCAGTTGATGTACCTGGTCGTCATCCAGTCCGTGTTCACCGCCATCGCCGGATCCCGCCTGCGCTGGCAGCGCATGGAACGCTACGGAAGCCTCCAGGTCCCCACCGCCGGGCCACCGCCCCGCAGCCCCGCCCCTCAGGACGCCGACTGGTCGCGCTGACGGCCCGGTTGCCAGGGGCGCATCTCGGTCGCCCGGACGGATCCGGCATGAGAGCCTCACGTCCGTGGCTACTGAATCCGAGGTGGGAGAGCTGTTGCACCAGCGCGGCTGGCGGACGGCATTCACGGTCGCTGAAAGGGTGAACGCGTGGGCTGCCCTGGTGAGCGTCATCGAGCGCGGCTACGGCGACGACATCTACGAGTACACCAACGACCTCTCCTGCCGAAACTGGCTGCACGAGGCGTGGCTCCTGCTGGACGAACACGTAGTCCAGCTCTGGACCCCGCGGATCAAGGCCCTGGACGACCAGTACAAGGCTGCGACCATCGACGACGACGGCCGAGCACTCGATCAGTTCCACAGGCTGCCCGGCCCCGACCTGTGGTGGTGGCGGCGCCACCCCCGCATCCTCACCGGAGACCTCGGGCGCTCGCTGCGCTCGGCCGGTGCCATCGGCACTGCCCCGGACACAGCACCGGACGAGCGTCGGGGCCTGGACGTCGGAGCCGCCGGTTCACACACGGCCTAGAACCACTGCCGGACTTGAACCAGCAGTTCGTACCCGGTCGGGTCACCGGGCATCTGCCAGTGGAAGCCCTGCAGGAAGAAGCAGGCGATGAGGTTGCTCACGGCGATGAAGGCCAGGACCGCCAGGGTGAAGGCGGCCGCGCGGCGCAGGGCGGGCGAGCCGGCCGCGGCGTCCAGGGGCCGGGCCCGGTCGGCCAGGACGAGGTTGGCGCCGGCGGCGAGGGCGGCCGTGAAGAAGGTGATCGCGGCCCAGGTGTAGAGGTGGAGGCCGAAGAGGGCGCCGGCGTAGCCGGGGTCCGGGGGCACGATGTGCATCAGCACCTGTGCGCCCGAGACGGTGCCGCCGATCATGGCGGAGACGATGGCGATGCCCCAGCCGGAGGCGAACTCCCCGGTGGTGACGGGGGCCTTGCGGGAGCGGGCGATGATCATGGCCGGCCCGATGGCGCTGAGCAGCATGAACATCCGCTGCAGGAGGCACATGGGGCAGGGGTACTCCCACAGCCCGAACTGGAAGACGTAGGCGCCGCCGATGGTGGCGCACATGCCGAGGACGTAGGCGTGGGCGAACCAGAGGCCGAGACGGTGCGAGAGCCCGGCGGGGCGGGCGACGGGGGTGGGGGTGGGAACGGTGGGGGCGGTGGTGGACATCGCTGCTCCTCCTCAGAAGCTCAGGTTGAAGGCGCGGTCGAGGTGGGGGAGGAACGCGAGGAGCGTGACGCTCAGGGTTCCCGCCCACAGCAGGAGCCGTGTTCTGCCCGGCCGGTCGCGAAGGACCGCCAGGACGCATACGGAGATCAGGAGGAAGAGGATGGTGTACATGGTGTCCCTGCTTCATCGGAGGCTTACGCATTCATCCTCCGGCGGGGACTTCCGGCCCGGTAGCGGCAACGGATCAATGGATCCATAGAGCGGATCTATGACCCCCCGGCCTCTACGATCCCCGCGGCGAGCTGCCTGCGGGCCAGGGCGTACAGGTCCCGCGCGGGGCCCGTGGGACGCCGGCCGGTGGGCCAGACGGCGCGCAGCGAGCGGCCGAGGTCGAGGCCGGTGACCGTCGGGGACCGCAGGGTGCCGGCGGCGAGTTCGTCGGCGACGGCGAGCGAGCTGAGGACCGCGGGCCCGCCGCCGCCGGCCACGGCGGTCTTGATGGCGGTGGTGGAGGCCAGTTCCAGCAGGGCGGAGGGCCGCCAGTCGGGCAGGTGGGCCGTGATCGCGCGCTCGAAGGCGGTGCGCGTACCCGATCCCGCCTCCCGCTGGATCAGCGAGGCGGCGGCGAGTTCGTCGAGGGTGATGGCGGTGCGCCTCGCCCAGGGGTGCGTCGGCGCCACCACGACGCGGAGCCTGTCCCTGGCCACGGCACGGCTCTCCAGCCCCTTCGGCGCACGGGGGCTCTCGATGAAGCCCAGCTCGGCGCGGCCGTCCAGGACCGCCCGGGCCACGTCGGCGGAGTTGCCCGCTTCGAGGGCGACGCTGGTGGCGGGATGCTGCGCCCGCAGCCCGATGAGCCACCTGGGGACCAGGTACTCGGCGACGGTCTGGCTGGCCGCGACCTTCAGGTGGGAGCTGCGCCGTTCGCGCAGGGCGCCGATGCCGGCGTCCAGCTCGTGCGCCGCGTCGATCACGGTCCGGGCCCACTCGGCGATCAGCGCCCCGGCCGGGGTGGGCTTCGAGCCGAGTGAGGAGCGTTCCAGTACGGGAAGGCCGACGAGCTTCTCCAGGTAGCGGATCCGGGAGCTGGCCGAGGGCTGGCTGATGCCGTGCGCCTCGGCGGCCCGCCCCAGGCTGCCGAGCTCGATGACGCTGAGCAGCAGGTCGAGGGCGGGAAGGTCGGGGACGCGCGGGGAGAGGGGCATAGAGCCACTCTATGGATGCATCGGCCCGGTACCGGGACGCGCCGGGCTTTCCGCGAGCGCGTCGGCCGACTCCGGCGGCTCCTGAACCGGTGCTTGAACCGGTGCTCGGTTTGGCGGGTGCGGGGAATCTCAATACGATCCGGCGATGATCACTAGAAGACGGGTGAGGGCCAGTGCGTGCGGCCTGTTCGTCACCCTCGCTGTCGGGTTGTTCCCGGCAGGCGCCGCCGCCGGTGAACCGGTGGCGAAAGAAGCTCCCAAGGTCGAGTTGGTGCTGGACGTCAGCGGCTCGATGCGCGCGCAGGACATGGACGGCCAGACCCGGATGTCCGCCGCGAAACAGGCGTTCAACGAGGTGCTGGACGCCGTACCCGACGAGGTGCAGCTCGGCATACGGACCCTGGGCGCCAACTACCCGGGCCCCGACAAGAACCTCGGCTGCAAGGACACCAAGCAGCTGTACCCGGTGGGCCCCTTGAACCGGACCGAGGCCAAGGCGGCGGTGGCCACGCTCGCCCCCACCGGCTGGACGCCCATCGGACCGGCGCTGCTCGGAGCCGCCGAGGACCTGAAGGGCGGCGACGCCACCCGGCGGATCGTGCTCATCACCGACGGCGAGGACACCTGCGCCCCGCTCGACCCCTGCGAAGTGGCGCGGGACATCGCGGCCCAGGGGATCCACCTGGTCATCGACACGCTCGGGCTCGTTCCCGACGTCAAGACCCGCGACCAGCTGATCTGCATCGCCGAGGCCACCGGCGGCACGTACACCGCCGTACAGCACACAGCCGAACTCTCCGGCAGGGTCCGGCAGCTGGTGGGCCGGGCGGCCACGCCGGTGGTCAATCCGGTGGCCACCGAGGGCGCCAAGCAGTGCGCGGGAGCACCGGAGTTGAAGCCCGGTCTCTACAGCGACCGCGAGAGCTTCGCGGAGCACCGCTGGTACCGGGTCTCCGTAGCGCCGGGCCAGGAGCTGCGGGCCTCGGTCAGCATCGGGGCCGACCGCGCCGTGAACAACGACTACGGCGTGCTGCTGCGCGCCACGACGCTGAGCGGCCGGGAGATCGTACGCGGCCAGGAGGCCGGTGACGGGCGGACCGACCTGATCTCGTCCGGGCTGCGCTATCCCAAGGCCGGGAGCGCCGACGACGAGGAGCCGGCCGAGACCGTGTGCCTCCAGGTCAGCAACTCCTTCTCGGCGCCCGCCTCGGTCAAGACCACCCCGGGCATGCCGGTCGAGATGACCATCGACGTGGTGGACGGCCCGGACGGGGCCTCCGACGTGGCCTCCTTCGGCCTCGGACGCGGCTGGTGGCTGCTCGGCGCCCTGGCGCTCACCGGCCTCCTCGCCGGACTGGTGTGGGGCTGGGTCTCCCGCTGGCGTATCGCGGTCTGGAGGACCAACTGATGAGTGCCCTGAGACGTGATCGAAGCGTGCGCCGCGCGCTGACCGCCGCCCTGCTCGTGGGCGGCGGCCTGCTCGGGGTGGCGGCCTCGCCGTCGCCGAGCCCGAGCGGCACCGGGGAGGCTCCGACCGAGGCCGGCACGGCCTTCCGTACCGCCACCCCGATCCAGTTGGGCCAGGAGGCCACGGCCGACGCCTCCACCGGCGACTACCTCTACTGGGTGCTCCCCCTGGACTCGGGGCAGCGCGCCACCGTACGGGCCTCGGTCACCCTGCCCGCCGCGACCGGCCGGCACTCCGCCTCCACCTGGCAGCTCGACGTGTACGACGGCCTGCGCCGCCGCCAGCCCTGCACGTACGGCACGCAGACCGGTACGGCCGCCAAGGACGCCGCGACCGTCGACCTGTCCTGCACCCTGCGCCCGGTCCGCTCGGGCGCCGACCAGTGGGCCAACGACCCGCTGCCGGGGGCCTATTACCTCCGGCTCACCGTCACCGACCTGGCGACGGAGGACCTCGGCCAGCCGGTACGGGCACGCCTGCGGGCCGACGCCCAGGACGTCGGCGGCGCCTACGCGGCCGACAACGCCCTGGCCGTGCCGCTCGTCCCCGGAGCCGGCACGGCGTCCGGCGTCGCACCGGCCGACGGCTGGTCGGGCACCTGGTGGTCGGACCGTTGGATCTGGACGGCGGCCGGCGGGCTGCTCGCCGGCCTTGCCGGCATCGGCGGGTACCGCCTGACCCGCGGCGCGGGTCGCCCGGCACGGGTACCGCCCACCGCTTGACGCCTGGCACCCGGGTGCGGGACCGAAACGCCCCGCACCCGGGATCCGTGCAGCATCCACACAACGGAGTCGTTGCCTCCCCCCTGAATCCGTCGAGATGATGCGCCACACATGCACATCGGGGGGCGGTACATGGACAACGGTGAAACACGGGGCGATCAGTACGACGACGAGTCGGAGGACTACGTCGCCTACTGGCAGGGGCGCGACTACGAACACGCGGCGGAGATAGCCGCGGTCAAACGGCTGATCGGCTGGCGCCGTTACGGACTGGCCTGCGAAGTGGGCGGCGGATTCGGGCGGTTGAGCCCGGTCCTCAAGGAGTACGCGGACCGGGTCATGATGTTCGACCCGAGCGCCAAGCACGTGGCCATCGCCGGGCGGCTGCTGGCCGATCACCCCGGGATCACGGCGCACCACATGCGCCCCGGGCACCTTCCGCTGGACGACGGATCGGCCGATCTCGTCTCCATGGTCCGCGTCATGCACCACCTGCCCGACCCCGGACCCACGCTGAGCGAGATCGCGCGCGTACTGAAGCCCGGCGGCCGCGCCCTGATCGAGGTGGCCAACTCCGCGCACATGCTGAACAAGCTGCGCTACGCGAAGCGGCTGCGCGGCATCCCGCGCGGGCCCGTGGACATCCGCTCCGCCGAGAAGGTGGCCGAGGGCAGCATCCCCTTCGTCAACCACCATCCCGGCACCGTCGTACGGCAGTTCACGGAGGCCGGGCTGCGGGTCGAGGACAAGCTGTCCGTGTCCAACATGCGCAGCGGCCGGCTGAAGCGGAGCGTGGGCGAGGACCGCCTGCTGGCGGTCGAGCAGCGCATCCAGAGCCCGCTGGCCGCCCTCAACTTCGGGCCCAGCCTGTTCTTCCTGCTGCGGCGGGAGGTCTGATCCCCGGACTCACGGCCCGGCCCGGGCGGCGCCCCCGTCGGCGCCGCCCAGGCTGAACGTCGCGGCGCCCGAGGGCGGCAGGAGCGGGCGCCATGCGGCGGGGAGCCGTCCGGGCTCCGCGAAGGTCACGTTCGAGAAGCTGCCCTCACCCGTGAAGTCGGCGTCGTCGAAGGTCACCCGGTCGGCGAAGTCCGTGGCCGAGAAGGCCGTCCGCGTGGCGAAGGTGGCCCGGTCGAAGGTGGTCCGGTCCATGAAGCGGACCTCGTCGAACCGGACCGTGGATCCCCATACCGCGGCCGCGAAGGAGGCAGGCCCCATGAAGGCGGTCAGCTTCCACTCGGTACGGCCGTGGAAGACCGTGTGCGCGAACTCCGCGTTCCCGAGCACCCGCATCCGGCCCATCCGTGCCCTGCCCCACAGTTCGGCCCCGGCAATGTCCAGGCCACCCGCGAACGCGGTGTCCGTGAAATCCGCCTCTCCACCGAAGTCCGCCCTCATGAAATGGGCTTCACCGTCGACGACACCTCCGGCGAACCCGAAGTCGCGCCGGAACACGGTTCGCCCGAAGGACACACCGGCCTTGAAGCGGGCCGCGGAGAAGCCGGCCAGGCCCTCGAAGGAGGCCCGGTCGAAGGAGGCCCGGCCCTCGAACTCCGCCCCGGCCGTCGCCCAGTCGGTGACGAAGCGCGCCCGGTCGAACAACGCGATCCCCAGTCTCACGCGGCCCGTCGGGGCTTCACGCAGCACGCGCAGCAGGCGTTCGAGCAGGTCATCGGAGAACGTGGTGCCCCGCATGTCCACCTCTGCTCCCGGACCCAGAGCACGGAGGAAGCCGGTCCGGGCCGCACCCGTCGCGTGGCGGAGGCAGCGCCTGATTCCCGGCAGCCGAGCGCCGATGCACCCACCCGGAAGCTCCGCGCCTGCCCCGTACCCGCAGCGCGGCCAGGCAACGGGCGGGGCGTCGATCCTCAACTCGGCATCGATCAGCTCTCTCGCCACCACGGCGGAGTCTTCGAGCAGGAGCGCCCCGCGCGGCTCCGTCCCCGGCACCGGATGCGCCGACCCCGCCGCCTGGAACTCCAGTCCGTCCAGTTCGCGCAGCGGTTCCCCCCTCACGACGAGGACCGTTCCCACGGCAGCGAGGCCGCTGGGCCGCTTCGCGCGTTCCGTTCGGCGGAGCAGTTCCAAGGCCTCGTCGGCCGCGGGACCGCGTATCCCGTCCTCATTGACCGTGAACCGCCCCCTGGTCAGGGCGACCACGAGGGAAGCCCCCCATTCGCCGGGGCCCGCGCGCAGCCGTGCCAGTGTCCCTGGAAGTGCGGCCAGGATCAGTCCGGCCAGTCCGAGAGCGTCCGGCTCCGTCAGGGGAATGAACAGCCCCCCGTCCTCGCCAAGCGCGGCCCGGGCCTCGGCTCCGGAACTCGCCTGCGCCCCCATGAGGAGTCTGAGGAGTTCCTGGTACACCGACCGGCCGGCCGGGCTCCGCTCGCCGTGGAACCGTACCGTCATGCAGATGCCGTATTCCTCGATCCCGGCACGCGGGCGCCCGTACACGAGCCCGCGGAAATCGCTCCGTTCGAGCAGCGCCTGCCCCGTCAGGAACACCATCCGGTCCGGGAGCACCGTGTGCACGATGCCGATGAGCAGGCCGTCCCGGGAGACCGGGGCGCCCGCGTAGTGGTTCCAGACCTCCGGCTCGGGGGCGAGACGAATGAGCTCCCCGTTGCGCTCCCCGTCGTACGGGAGGACCTCACCGGTCAGCGCCACCGCCTCGCCCTGGTCGGTCGAGCCATCCACGACGAGGTGCTCCCCCGGGGCCGCGAACCCTTCCCCCCAGGTTGCCGCCATCGTCCGGTCCCGATCCGTCCAGACCGCGCGGTCCACGAGGTCGACCTCGGAGACGAGCAGCACCACCTGGGGCACCGCCCCGTCTCCCCAGGACAGGTGGCAGGGAAAGTCCTCACCCTCGACCCGGACCCAGGCAGCGGCGCTCGCCCGCTGGGTGTGCGCCGCCTCGCCGACCGTCAGGACCAGCCGGGGCGACAACAGCACGCCCACCGCCTGCGGCTCCGACTGCGGCTCGAAGCGGACCCGTACCACCCGGTCGGCCAGCCCCGACTCCGGTCCGGCGTCGAGGGCGAACGGCACGGCGTCGGTGGCGACTTCTCTCCGCCCTGCGCCCCGTGGTGCGAGGCGGATCGCCGTGAAGTCCCGGCCGGTGCCGCGGTGGCGGGACATGTACTCCCACACGCGCCGCCGCACCAGCTCCCGTACGGCGGCCACGTCCCCGCGCAGCTGCGAGCCGAGCAGGGCCTCCCGTACCCCGGGCAGGAACTCGAACTGGACCGCGTCCGCCTCCTGTTCGCCGTCCCAGGGGGCGAGCAACCCGCCCAGGGCCACTTCCGCGAGGTGGCCGTGCTCGGAGTCCCGCAGCAGGGAGCGGCGTACGAGGGTCATCACGGGCAGCGTGAGCGGCACGGCGGCCAGGTGGTCGGCCAGGCGCTGCGCGGTCGGCGAGGCGCTCGCGCGGAAGCGCTCCACCGCCTCCAGGGGGTCCGGGAAGAACTTCGGTGCCCCGGGTGTCCCGTACGGGGCCTCGCGCGCGGGCTCCGCATCGAGGCGCAGGCACGCGAGGCGCCGCCAGCGGCCGTCGCCGGACACCACCCGCACCAGCCGGGCCAGGCTCCCGGAGGCGATGCCGACGACGGGGATCACCGGCCCGCCGCCGCGGGCCCGCCGGGCCATCGGGACCCGCTGCCAGGAGCGGGTGGCCGCCGCGGGCCGGTCCGCGCGGACGGCGAAGGGGACCGGCCGGACCGCCCCGCGGGTCCAGAGCCGCTCGGGCAGGACGTTCAGTACGGCCACCGCGTTGTGCGCCGACCACTGCCGGAGCACACCGCGCAGCGGGGCTTCGCGCCAGCCGCCGGCGACCGTGTCGGAGAGGACCAGGATCAGCCGCCGGCCCGCCGGGTCGACCAGCTCCAGGGGGTTGCGGGGCGGGCTGTCGCGATGGTGCGCGACCATGGGTGTGCCGCCGGGGCCGGTGCCCGTGAGCCGCCAGGCCCTCACGTCGCGGAAGACTCCGCTGCGGGTGAGGAGCCCGCGCACCTCCTCCACCAGGTCGGACCAGAGCAGCATCGAGTGGTGGGAGTCGACGACCAGGGCCACGTCCAGCCAGCGGCTCTCGGCGGGGCGCAGGACCGGGGTGAGCACCATCCGCTCGATGCTGCGCTCGACGGTGAGCTGTTCGTCCAGCTCCTCCCCCGGGCCGCCGATGTTGCGGCGGCCGATCGGGCGCAGGGCGCGCATCAGGGCGAGCGGGTCGTCGAGGCTGGCGGCGCGCGGCAGCCGCACCGCGGTGCCCCGGCGCACGGCGGGGGCGGGCGCGCCGCCGCCGGCGCCGGCGCCGCCTCCCGGGGCCCGGCCGGTGGCGGGGTCCGCCGGGCCTTCGAGGGCGGGGGCGGGAGCGGGGGCGGCCGCGGGGAAGTACTGGACTCCCGGTCCGCCGGCGCCGCCGCGTGCCGCGGCGGGCAACTCCAGCCCGTTGGCGGCGGGTTCGGGTCCGGCCTCCGGGGGGATCCCGGGAGGCTCCGGGCGGAGGGCGGCCGCGTCCACCCGGGTGGCGAGCCACAGGATGTCGGCGATCTCCTCCGCCCCGACCCCGGGGTGCGGGCCACCGTCCTCGGCGCCCTCGGCCAGGGCGGCGAGGAGGTTCTCGATCACGCGGAGGGCCCGGTGAGGTGGTGCATGACGGTGGCGAGGAAGCGCTCGCGGTCGCCGGGGGCGGACCAGGCTCCGGCCAGCCGGAGCTGGATGGCGTTGAGGAGCTGGTCTGTGGCGAGGTCGCCTTCCTCGGCGCGTTCCAGGAAGCTCTGGACGAGATCGCGGTACTCGTCGCTGTGCTCGATGTCGACTCCGAGCCGGCCGCGCACGATGCGGGCGAGTTTGTCGGGTCCCGGCGGGTCCAGGTGGAGGCGGACGCAGCGCCGCAGGAAGGCGGGCGGGAAATCGCGTTCGCCGTTGCTGGTGAGGACGACGATGGGGAAGTACCGGCACTGGACGCGGCCTTGGGAGATCCGGACGACCTCCTCCGTGTCGTCGTCGGTGCCGATGGCGACGGTGGGGGCCTCCTTGACGAGCCGGGCGAGCTCGGGGATGACGAAGCCGCCGTCCTCGAAGGCGGTGAGGAGGTCTCCGGGCAGGTCGATGTCGCCCTTGTCGATCTCGTCCACGAGCAGGACGCGGGGGCGGTCCTGGGGCAGCAGCGCCGTACCGAGGGGGCCGAGGCGCAGGTAGCGGGCGATCGACGGACCGCCGCCCTCGGCGGGAGCGGAGCCGGGAGCGGAGCCGGGAGCGGAGCCGGGAGCGGAGCCGGCGGTCGCGGCGGGAGGTGCGGCCTGGGCGCGGGCCGCCGGCGGCTCGGCGCCGGGCGTGCGCAACTGCTCCAGCCCCGCCTCCTGGAGGCGGCCGATCGCGTCGTACAGGTACAGGCCGTCGCGCAGGACGGTGCGGCTGGTGACCGGCCAGTGCAGTACCGGTCCCAGGCCGAGGTCGGCGGCGATGCTGGAAGCGAGCGTGGACTTGCCGACGCCCGGCTTGCCGGTGATCAGGAGCGGCCGGCGCAGGTGCAGGGCCGTGTTGACCACGTCCTTCTCCAGCTCGTCGGGTACGTAGCCCTCGCCGCGCCGCCAGGTGCGCTCCCAGGCCGGTCCCTCGCAGCCCGGGGGCGTGTACCCCGGGTCGGGGACGCCCTTGAAATCGCGCCAGGGCGGTGGCGGTCCGGCCTCCAGCCTGGTCCGGCGCTCGGCGGCCTCGCCGGTCCCTTGGTACAGCCACCAGTCCTTCACCACAGCCTCTGCCTCCATCGTGGGTGTCGCGGGCCGTCGCCGCGAGCGGTCTTCGGGATCGGTGCCGGATTCGGTGCCGGATGCGGAGTCGAAGTCGAAGTCGGGGGCGGGATCGGGGGCGGGATCAGCCTCGGCCTGGGACGCCGGATCGGCCTCGGGCGCGGGATCGTTGTCGGCTTCGCCGTCGGGAGCGGGTTCAAGCCAGGGACCGGAGGGTGAGGGTGTCGTCGGGATCGTCCCACAGGAGGACCAACCGGTCTCCCCCCGGCGGCTGTCGGCGATCGCCGCCGGGGGCGCTCGCCCCCGCGACGGCGGCCGCCCGGCGTACCGCGCGCACGCGGGCGGGCAGCGCGAGCACGTCGAGTGCGCCGGGGTCGGGCGGCCGCCCGTCCTCGCCGGCCGGCGCCAGCAGATCGAGCAGGCCGCCCACGTGCGCACCCGGACCCGCGCCCCCGGCACCCCCCGCCCGGCCGGTCCCGGCGTACGCGAACCCGCCCGGAGCCGCCTGCGCCGCCCCCGGCTGCGCAGCCCCCGCCCGGTCCGCCCCCGCCCGGTCCGCCCCCGCCGGAGCAGGGCGGCGCCACAGGGCCACCGGGACACCGCCCTCCAGTACCGCCTCCACCACCGCCGCCGTCCGCACCCCTGCCGGGGTGTGCGCCAGTACGCACGCGGGCGCCGGTCCCGCGCCCAGTTCCATGCCGAGCCCGTCGTCCGCGTCCGCGTCGGCCACCACCCGGACCGCCTCCGGGTGCCGCCCGCCCTGGGTCCACAGCCAGCGCCATTTGCCGCGCCATTCGGCCCCGGTGCCCTCGCGCTCCTGCGGGCAGCGCACCACCACCTGGTAGACCACCCCCAGCGGCCGGGTCCGCCCGCCCGGGCCGCGCGGGACCGGCCACTGGTCGAAGTCCAGGTCCAGCAGCTCGTACGGCACGTGGAACTCGATCCGCTCCACCGAGCCGGACGGCCGTCCGGCCTGCGCGTAGGCCCCCAACCCCTTGGTCAGCTCGACGAGTTGGCGTATGAGTGCGTCCCGTACGACGTCCAGCCGGACGGGCTCCCGCTCCGATTCCCAGATGTGCTCGGTCGCCTCCCGCCGCAGCCACATCCGGGCGAGGAACCCGTCCTCCCCGCCCGGCGGCGCCTCCAGCCGCACGTGCAGGGCCGTCTTGCGCGGGGGCGGGGGCGGGGGCGGCAGCGCGGGCAGGGCCAGGCGTTCGCGGGTGGCGCGCACCCAGTCGTGCAGCCGGGCCGCCCACCGCTCGTCGCCCGCCGCGCCCTGTTCCCCGAGGAACCGTACGAAGGGCACCGCGAGCGGCATCCCGGCCGGCCCGCCGTGGCGTTCGTCGAGGTCCTGGACCACCTCCAACAGGGTGTCGCCGGGCAGGCCGCCCTGGACGGGGGCCGCGCAGCCGGCGGCCTTGAACGCCCACAGGTACGCCTCGTAGGCGCAGCGGGGCAGGTCGCGGTCCTCGAAGAGTTCGCCGAGCCCGTCCCAGGCGCTCTGGTCGAGGCGGACGGCGCCCGGCGGCGCCACGCCGGGCTGATCGTCGTCGAGGAAGGAGGAGGCGTCCCAGTCCCGGTCCACGACGAACTGCGGGAGCTGCCAGCCCTCGCCGCGTTCGCGCAGGCCCTGGAAGGTGCGGTTGATCGACCGGGCGGTGTCGGCGAGACCGGAGAGGGCCTCGCTCACCGAGCGCTGCCCCAGTTCGGCAAGGAGCGCCTCGGTGAAGCGGCCCGCGCCGCGCTCGGCGTCGTTCTGCGCGGCCTCGCCCTCGCGGGAGGCGTACAGCCGGAACTGGCGTCGTCCCGGGACGCTGACGCCGCCGCCGTAGTCGTTGGTGCCGAAGTTCCACCGGGCGTCGCGGGGTGCGTCGACCCGGCAGGCGTCCACCAGGACGGCCTGGTGGCGGAAGAGCCCGCGCTTGACGAGGTTGGTGCGCCACCAGCGCAGCGCGGAGTCGAGGTTGAGGTGGCGGATCTGGGCGGGCCGGGCATCCGCGACGGGCAGCATCAGTTCACCGCCGCGCGGTCCCAGGTAGCCGTGCCCGGCCCAGAAGATCAGGAGCACATCGCCGTCGCACGCGGGGAGTTCGTCGAGCAGGGCCGACTTCACGTTCGCCTCGGTCGCCGGGCGGTACGTGGTGCGCAGGGCCTCCAGGCCGGCGGACGCCGACCAGCCGAGCGTGTCCGGGTCCTCGATCGGGGACAGCAACAGCCGTACGTTGCCCGGCGGAACCCCTCCCGGTCCGGTCAGCCAGCCGGCGAACCGCAGCGCGTCGCGGGCCGGGCCGCGCAGGTTCCAGCGGTGGCTGATGTCATACCTCTCGACCCCGGCGACGAGCGCGAAGGTGCGCGGTCCCAGGTCGGGGGGCAGTGACTCGAAGGGGTTCACCCGATCTCCGCTTCCGCCACCGCCTGTTCGATGCGTGCGTAGAGGGAGTCCTGTTTCCAGTAGGCGCTGTGGCAGGCCGGGAAGGGCTGGCGGCTGCCGATCTCCTGGTCGCTGACGCGCGGGTCGCCGGGGAAGACGGGTTCGGCGAGGTACGCGAGCACGTCCTGGCGGTCGTAGACGTTGAGCCAGCGCGGGAAGGCGTACGGGAGTTTGGTGCCCGGCACGACCCCGGCCAGCGCGCCGAGTTCGTAGAGGAAGGGTGCCTGCGAGCCGACGGTGACGAGCAGTTGGACCCCGGGCACCGGCTCGCCGCGGGCGGCCGCGAGGGCGAGGAGGTCGACCAGGGCGATGCCGCCGAGGCTGTGGCCGATGAGTACGGTCGGCCCCGGCTCGGCGGTGATCCGCTCGTGCAGGAACGCGCGGAGGTCCGCGCCTCGGGCCTGGTAGCGCAGGATGTCGCCGAGGGCGGGGGTGGCCCCGACGGTGAGGGAGCCGCGCCAGGCGTTGAGCAGCGGCTGGGTGGTGACGCGCATCGCGAGCCGGCCGAGGACGGCGGCGGCGCGGGCGCCGGGGACCCGGGCGTCGCCGCCGAGGCGGGTGGTGATCAGCTCGACGAGGCGGTCGCGTTCGGCTCCGGTGCAGTCGGCCTCGGCTCCGGCCGAGGCGAGTGCGGCGGCGGTCACCGCGCGGGCGAGAACCGTGGCCAGCTCCCGGGCCTGCGGCTGGTCGGCGGCGCGGGCCCCGGCGCGGGCAGCCTCGGCGGAACGGGAGACGGTCTCCAGGGCGGCGGGGAATCCGGCGGCGAGGCCGGTGCCGAGGAGCAGCGCGGCCTGTTCGCCGCCGTCGGGGACCCCGGAGACTCGGGCGAGCAGTTCCAGGACGCGGTCCCCCGCGGACTGGACTCCGGGCATGGCGAAGGCGTCGCCGTCGAAAGCGTCACCGAATGCGGCGTCGGGGTCGCCGTCGGGATCGCCGTCGGCTCCGGTGTCCCAGCCGGTTTCCGCCAGCACCCGCAGCTCGCAGAGCGGGTCCGCGACCAGCAGCCCCCACTCGGCGATCTCCTCTTCGTCCGGGCCGGGGGCGGCGCCGGGGGTGCGCAGTCCGGGCACGGAACGGCCCTGGGCGCTGAGGGTGGCCCCGTACCGCTCCCCCCAGAAGCAGGAGTCGACGGCCGCCCCGGGGAACCGGGCGGTCAGCCGGTCCCGGACCAGGGCGAAGAGCAGGTCGTGCCGCTCGCGCCGCACCCCCGTGCCGTGCACAAACAGAAATCGCATCGCGGCTCGCCCCCTCGCACCGTCGTCCCCGCTCGGCACGATAGCGCTGCCCGGCGAACGGGGCCCCTGGAACGTCGAGTTCGGAGGGACGCCGGGCGCGCTCCCGGCCGTCCCCCTCCCCCACACCTATCAATCACCTGTCACATGTGAAATATTACTCCCGCTCCGGCCGATCCGACCGACCGGAACCTCCAGAAAGGTCAGCTACGTTGCGCAGACTCGCTGCGGTGGGAGCGGCGATATCCCTCGCCCTCCTCGCCGCCCCCGCGCTCGCCGCCACCGCACCCCCGCCCCCGACGCCGACGCCGACGCCCGCCGGGCAGCAGCAGGCCGATCGGGCCGCCCCGCCGCCCGCACCCCTGGAGCTCCAGCGCCAGGCCCTGCGCCGCCAGGCCCTCGAAGAGGTGGCCGCCGGCCGCCCCGGCGGCCTGCGCGCCGAGGCCGACGGCACACTGCCGCGCCGGGCCAAGGTCGGCAAGCGGTACGTCGAACTGGCCCAGGAGCGCAGGGACAAGGTCTTCGTGATCCTCGCCGAGTTCGGCGACCAGGTGGACGACACCACCGAGTTCGAGGGCAAGCCGCGGTTCGGCGGCACCCCGGGCCCGGCGCACAACACGATCGGCAAGCCGGCCGCGGACGACAACCACACCCTGTGGCGCAAGGACTTCGACCGGTCCTTCTACGAGAAGCAGTTCTTCTCCACCGACCCGCAGTCGGCGTCCCTGCGCGCCTACTACCGGCTCCAGTCCTCCGGTCGGTACGACATGGACGGCATGGTGACCGACTGGGTCAAGCTCCCCTGGAACGAAGCCCGTTACGGCACCGACAACTGCTCCGAGTCCGGCCAGTGCCGGACCAACTGGGACATGATCCGGGACGCCACGGACTCCTGGTACAAGTCCGAGCGCGGGAAGGGCCGTACGCCCGAGCAGATCAAGGCGCAGCTCGCCGAGTACGACGTGTGGGACCGCTACGACGCCGACCACGACGGCGACTTCGACGAGCCCGACGGCTACCTCGACCACCTCGTCGTCGTCCACGCGGGCAAGGACCAGACCTGGGGCGGCGGCGCGCAGGGCAAGGACGCCGTGTGGGCGCACCGCTGGTTCGCCTACTGGAACCAGGCCGGCAGCGCGGGCCCGGAGGGCAACAAGGCGGGCGGCACCCCGGTCGGCGACACCGGCATCTGGGCCGGGGACTACCTGACCGGCGGGGAGAACAGCGGTGCGGGCCTCTTCGCGCACGAGTTCGGGCACGATCTGGGCCTGCCCGACCTGTACAGCTCGGACGGGGACAACAGCGTCAACTTCTGGTCGCTGATGTCCTCGGCGTCCTACCTGGGCAGGGGCCGCAATTCCACGGGCGAGTTCCCGGGCGACCTCGACCCGTGGAGCAAGCTGCAGCTGGGCTGGCTCCGGTACACGGAGGCCGACGCGGGCCGCACGACGCGGGCGACGCTCGGGGTGTCCGGCTACAACACCGAGGATCCGCAGGCCCTGTTGGTGCACCTGCCGCCGTCCTCGACCACCACCGACCTGGTCGACCCGTACGAGGGCGGCAGCCAGTGGTGGAGCGGTACGGGTGACTTCATGGACAACACGCTGTCGCGGACGGTCGACCTCTCGGGGATCGCGGCCGGCGCCGCGGCCCGCCTGGACGCCCGGGTCTGGTACGACATCGAGCAGGACTTCGACTACCTGACGGTGGAGGCCTCCACGGACGGCGGGGCCGCCTGGACGGCGCTGCCGGGCACGGTGGACGCCACGCCGATCGGGGCGAAGGGGATCTCCGGCACCTCGGCGGGCTGGACGCGGCTCTCGGTCCCGCTGTCCCGGTTCTCCGGCACCTCGGTCCAGTTGAGGCTGCGCGTCACCTCCGACAGCAACACCCACGGCAAGGGCGTCACCTTCGACGACATCCGCGTCACGGCGGGCGCCGACGGCCGGGAGCTGCTGCGCGACGGGGCGGAGCAGGGCGCGAACGGCTGGACGGCGGTCAAGTGGTCGCGTACGGAGGGCCGTACGGGAAGCGAGCAGCACCCGCGCGCGTACTTCGTGGAGAACCGGCGCTACACCGGCTACGGGAGCATGCTGAGGACCGGGCCGTACAACTTCGGCTTCACGGGCGACAAGGTGGAGTTCTATCCGTACCAGCAGGGCGTGCTGATCTGGCTCTGGGACACGGCGTACAGCGACAACACCACCAAGGCGCACCCCGGTGGCGGCATGCTGCTGCCCGTCGACTCCCGCCCGGAGCCGCTGACCCACGCGGACGGCACGCTGCTCAACGCGCGTGCGCAGACCTTCGACGCCCCCTTCTCCCTCGGGAGGAGTGACCGGATCGTCCTGCACAAGGCGGGCGTCCCGACCGTGATCCCGGCCCGGAGCGGCGTACCGGTCTTCGACGACCGCCACGGGTCGTACTGGAACCCGGGGCTGCCGCAGCTCGGAGTCAAGGTGCCGAACACCGGGACCCGGCTCACGGTGGTGAAGGAGGCCGCGGGCGGGGCCCTGACGACGGTGCAGCTCAGTCCGTCGAAGTGACCCTCCCGGGCTGAGCCGCGGGGGCCGGCGGGGGCGGCGGGGGCGGGGCGGCCGACGGCGGCCGGGGCGGGACCGG
>NZ_JBWJVM010000032.1:0-91461 GCF_056428985.1 Streptomyces sp. CA189
GTCAAAATCCCGTCGTCGCCCGAAGGGCGGCCACGCGGCGTCTGGTGCGTGGCAGACGGGATTTTGACGACAGGCCCTAGCGGCGAGCGACCTCGCGCCAGGCCCGGGGCAGGGCTTCGGCCACCTGGTGGGCCAGGAGGGGGCCGCCGGTCAGACGGGCCGCCAGGCCGTGGAGGTACGCCGCCACGGACGCGGCGTCCACGGCCGGCAGGCCTGCCGCCAGCAGGGACCCGGCCAGCCCGGACAGCACGTCCCCGCTCCCGGCGGTGGCCAGCCACGGAGTCCCGGTCGGGTTGACCCGGACGGGGCCGGGCCCGCCCGGGGCGATCAGGGTCGTCGACCCCTTCAGCAGGGCCACCGCCCCGTACCGCTCCGCGAGCCCCCGCGCGGCCGCCAGCCGCCCCGCCTCGACCGTCTCCCGCGCGACCCCCAGCAGCGCCGCCGCCTCCCCCGCGTGCGGGGTCAGCAGGGTCGGGGCCGCCCGGGCCCGCAGCTCCCCGGGGTCCAGCCCGCGCAGCCCGTCCGCGTCCACGAGCACCGGCACCGGCTGCGACAGCGCCTCCCGCACCTCCGGGCCGCCCTCGTCGCCCAGCCCGGGCCCGACCACCCACGCATGCACCCGGCCGGTCCCGATCAGCGTCTCCGGGTACCGGGCCAGTACGGCGTCCGCGACCGCGGGCGGCCCCACGTAGCGCACCGCGCCCGCGCCGCCCCGCAGCGCCCCCGCCACCGCGAGCACCGCCGCACCCGGGTAGCGCGCGGACCCGGCGACGATCCCGAGCACGCCGCGCCGGTACTTGTCGCTCGACGCCGTCGGCTCCGGCAGCAGCTCCGCCACGTCGGCGTGCTGCAGGGCCTGCATCTCCGGCGTCCCGAAGTCCAGCCCGATGTCCACCAGGTGCAGGACGCCCGCGCGCGAGGCCCCCGGGTCGATCAGCAGCCCCGGCTTGTACGCCCCGAAGGTCACCGTCACGTCCGCCGTCACCGCCGCTCCGGCCACCTCCCCGGTGTCCGCGTCCACCCCGCTCGGGAGGTCCACCGCGACCACCACCGCGCCCGCCGGGATCCGCTCCACCAGCGCGGCCGCGGCCGGCCGCAGCGCACCCCGGCCGCCGATGCCGACCAGCCCGTCGAGCACCAGGTCGGCCCGGGCCGGCGGCTCCGAGGCGAGGCGGCCGCCGGCGGCCCGCAGCGCGGCCAGTCCGCCCGCGTGCACCCGGGCCGGATCCATCGCGACGGCCGTCACCCCGGCCCCGCGCCGGGCCAGCCGGGCGCCCGCGTAGAGGGTGTCGCCGCCGTTGTCCCCCGGGCCGACCATCAGCAGCACGCGGGACCCGTACACGCGGGGCAGCAGCCGGACGCAGACGGCGGCCAGTCCGGCCGCCGCCCGCTGCATCAGGGTGCCTTCGGGCAGCCGGGCCATCAGCTCGCGCTCGGCGGCCCGTACGGTCTCCACGCTGTAAGCAGTACGCATGCCACCAGCCTGCCCGAAGGAGGCCCGGAGACGGCCTATCCCTCGGCGATCACCACGGCGGAGGCGATGCCCGCGTCGTGGCTGAGCGAGATGTGCCAGGACTTCACGCCCAGCGCCAGCGCACGCGCCTCCACCGTGCCCGACACCCGCAGGCGCGGCTGCCCGGTCTCCTCGACGTACACCTCGGCGTCGGTCCACAGCAGCCCGCCGGGCGCACCGAGCGCCTTGGCCAGCGCCTCCTTGGCCGCGAACCGGGCGGCGAGCGAGGCGGTTCCGCGCCGCTCGCCGCTCGGCAGGGTCAGCTCGGAGTCGAGGAACAGCCGCTCCGCCAGGCTCGGCGTGCGCTCCAGCGCCGCGCCGAACCGCTCGATCTCCGCCACGTCGATTCCGACGCCGATAATCACAACAACAGCTCCAACTGGGCCACTACTCCACGGTCACCACTGTGCTCGATGGTCGGCGACCCGCTCCGTTCGCTGCGCTCACTCCACAGTCACCGACTTGGCGAGGTTACGCGGCTGGTCCACCTCGTTGCCGCGCGCCGTCGCCAGCTCGCACGCGAACACCTGGAGCGGCACGGTGGCCACCAGCGGCTGGAGCAGGGTCGGGGTGGCCGGGATGCGGATGAGGTGGTCGGCGTACGGGACCACCGCCTCGTCCCCCTCCTCGGCGATCACGATGGTCCGCGCCCCGCGCGCCCGGATCTCCTGGATGTTGGACACGATCTTGTCGTGCAGCACCGAGCGCCCGCGCGGCGACGGTACGACGACCACGACCGGCAGGTCCTTCTCGATCAGCGCGATCGGCCCGTGCTTGAGCTCGCCCGCCGCGAAGCCCTCGGCGTGCATGTACGCCAGCTCCTTGAGCTTGAGCGCGCCCTCCAGCGCGACCGGGTAGCCGACGTGCCTCCCCAGGAACAGCACGGTGTTCTTGTCGGCGAGCGACCGCGCCAGCTCCCGCACCGGCTCCATGGTCCCCAGTACGGTGTCCACCGCCGCGGCGATGTCCGACAACTCCCGGATCACGGACCGGATCTCGTCGCCCCACTTCGTGCCGCGGACCTGCCCGAGGTAGAGGGCCACGAGGTAGCAGGCCACGAGCTGCGTCAGGAACGCCTTGGTCGAAGCGACGGCCACCTCGGGTCCGGCGTGCGTGTACAGCACGGCGTCCGACTCGCGCGGGATCGTCGAGCCGTTCGTATTGCAGACGGCCAGCACCTTGGCCCCCTGCTCGCGCGCGTGGCGCAGCGCCATGAGGGTGTCCATCGTCTCGCCGGACTGCGAGATCGCGATCACCAGCGTCCGCTGGTCCAGGATCGGGTCGCGGTAGCGGAACTCGCTGGCCAGCTCCGTCTCGCACGGGATGCGGGTCCAGTGCTCGATGGCCAGCTTCGCAATCATGCCCGCGTGGTACGCCGTACCGCACGCCACGATCACGACCTTGTCGACCTCGCGCAGCACCGAGTCGGGGATGCGCACCTCGTCGAGGGTCAGCAGGCCGTTCGCGTCGATCCGGCCCAGGAGGGTGTCGGCGACGGCCTTCGGCTGCTCGGCGATCTCCTTGAGCATGAAGTAGTCGTAGCCCCCCTTCTCGGCCGCCGAGGCGTCCCAGTCCACGTGGTACGCCCGCACGCTCGCGGCCGTACCGTCGAAGTTGGTCACCGTGACTCCGTCGCGGCGGAGCTCTACGACCTGGTCCTGCCCCAGCTCGATCGCGGACCGGGTGTGGGCGATGAAGGCGGCCACGTCGGAGGCGAGGAAGTTCTCGCCCTCTCCGACACCCACCACGAGCGGTGAGTTCCGGCGCGCGCCGACCACCACGTCCGGCTGGTCCGCGTGCACGGCGACCAGCGTGAAGGCCCCGTCCAGCAGCCGGCACACCCTGCGCATCGCCTCCGCCAGGTCCCCGCCCGCGTCCTCGAACCGCTCGGCCAGCAGGTGCGCCACGACCTCGGTGTCCGTCTCGGACTCCAGCCGGTGCCCGCGCTCGGCGAGCTCGGCCCGCAGCGCGGCGAAGTTCTCGATGATCCCGTTGTGCACGACGGCCACGCGCCCCGAATTGTCGAGGTGCGGGTGGGCGTTGACGTCGGTGGGCCCCCCATGGGTGGCCCACCGGGTGTGTCCGAGCCCCGTGGAACCGGCCGGCAGCGGGTGCCCGACCAGCTCCTTCTCCAGATTGACCAGCTTGCCGGCCTTCTTGACGGCGGCGAGTTCCCCGTCGGCGAGCACGGCGACACCCGCCGAGTCGTAGCCGCGGTACTCGAGCCGCTTGAGTCCGGCAATGACCACATCGAGCGCCGACTGCGCTCCCACGTAACCCACGATTCCGCACATAAGCCGCAGGGTACGCCGTAGTTGGCTCCCTGCCCGGTACCTGAACAAGACGAAAACCCCGCCCCGGGCGCATTCGCCGGGGCGGGGTGGACGCACGGTCTGACGGGCTTCAGCCCAGCTTCTCGATCTGCGCGTCGACGACGGGCTTCGCCTGCTCGACGGTGCCGCTGTCGCTCGCCGTCGAAAAGGCGGCCACCGTGTCGCCCTTGCGCACGAACACCAGGGCCGGCAACGTGTCGCCGCCGGTGTCAGCCTCGAAGGTGAGCGCCAGAGCCTCGTCACCGGCCGCGGCATACGCACCGGAGGTGACCTTGGTGATCTGAAGGGTGTCGCCGAAGTGGCCGGCGAGGTAGCCGCCGGCGCACTTCTGACCCGCGGTCCTCACGGCGCCGAAGACCTCCTCCGCCCCCTTGCCCGCGTACGAGGCGAGGGTGACGCCCGTGGCCGCGGAGCGCGTGGGGGCATCCACCGAGGTGCGCGCGGCCCCGGTGGGCGTACCGAGCGGAGCGGAGGTCAGCAGCTGGGCGAGCACCTTGCACTCGGGCTTGTCGCTGGTGCTCGTGTCGCCGCCGCCCGGTCCGGTGAGGCTGTGGTCCGAGAAGGTGTAGTCCGGCAGGTCCCCCTGGTTCACCAGGAGCCCGGCCACCGCCGCGTCCGCCTTCCCCGCGGCCGCCGAAGCGGACGGCTTCGCGTCACCCTTCCCGGAGCCGCCGCAGGCGGTGGCGAGCAGCGCCAGGGACACGGCCGAGGCGGACAGGACGGTACGACGGACGAATGCGTTGCGCATGGTGATGTTTCCCCCCACAGGAAAGGTCTACGAAAACGGCAGCGCGAGCTGCGGTGATCGACACCGTACGGGCCGCCGACCCGACCCCCGGCACCGGCATTATTCGCGCACCACTCATCGTGATACCTACGAGACCGCAAGGCCCTCCAATCGAGACCGCCCGCCGTACAACCCGCCCGGCTCGGGACATAGGACCCCACTCCACGTGACCGACCACACCACCCACGGCGGCCCGTCACCCGTGACAATGGCCGTGTGATCTCTTCGCCGCCACGAAGCACGCCGGACCGCGCAACGGAGCGCCCCGACGGATCGGAGGACCCCACGCAGGCCCAGCAGGCCCAGCACCCCGAGCACGCCGCGCACCCCACGCGCCGCCGGGGCCACGAGGCCTCCCCCTACGTAGACCTCACCCGTGCCGAGTGGAGCGCCCTGCGCGAGCGCACCCCGCTCCCGCTGACCGCCGACGAGGTCGAGCGGCTGCGCGGACTGGGCGATGTCATCGACCTCGACGAGGTCCGCGACGTCTACCTGCCGCTCTCCCGCCTGCTGAACCTGTACGTCGGCGCCACCAGCAACCTGCGCGGCACCCTCAACACCTTCCTCGGCGACGCCGGCAACGGCCACGGCGCCCAGCAGGGCACCCCCTTCGTCATAGGGGTCGCCGGCTCCGTGGCCGTGGGCAAGTCCACCGTGGCCCGCCTCCTCCAGGCCCTCCTGGCCCGCTGGCCGGAGCACCCGCGCGTGGAGCTGGTCACCACCGACGGGTTCCTGTACCCGATGAAGGAGCTCGAACGGCGCGGCCTGACGGCCCGCAAGGGCTTCCCCGAGTCCTACGACCGCCGCGCGCTGACCCGCTTCGTCGCCGACATCAAGGCGGGCAAGGACGAGGTCACGGCCCCGGTCTACTCGCACCTGATCTACGACATCGTCCCCGACGAGCGGCTCGTCGTACGCCGCCCCGACATCCTGATCGTCGAGGGGCTCAACGTCCTGCAGCCCGCCATGCCCGGCAAGGACGGCCGCACCCGGGTCGGCCTCGCCGACTACTTCGACTTCAGCGTGTACGTGGACGCCCGCCCCGAGGACATCGAGCGCTGGTACCTCAACCGGTTCCGCAAGCTGCGCGAGACCGCGTTCCAGAACCCCTTCTCCTACTTCCGCAAGTACACCCAGGTCTCCGAGGAGGAGGCCCTGGAGTACGCGCAGACGATGTGGCGGACCATCAACAAGCCCAACCTCCTGGAGAACGTGGCCCCGACCCGCGGCCGCGCCACCCTCGTCGTCCGCAAGGGACCGGACCACAAGGTGCAGAAGCTGAGTCTGCGCAAGCTCTGAGCGCCGCAGGAAGCTAGGGTGCGGCCATGCTGCATCTACGGATGATCATTCCGTCGGACCGGACCGACGCCGTGGTCAAGATCGTCGAAAGGACGGTCGGCACCACCCATCTGGCCGTGCTGCCCGGCGCCGCCCGCATCCCGGAGGGCGACATCGTGCTGTGCGACGTCGCGCGCGAGGCCGGCGACGAGCTCCTGAACGAGCTCCGGGAGCTCCGCATCGACAAGGACGGCTCGATCGCGGTCGAGAACATCGACCTCTCCCTCTCGGACCGCGCCGACCGGGCCGAGGACGAGGCCCCGGGCGAGGCCGCCGACGCCGTCCTGTGGGAGCAGTTGAGCGAGGCGACCCACGAGGAGTCCACCCTCACCATCACCTACAGCGCCTTCATGATCGTCGCGACGATGATCGCGGCCTGCGGCGTGGTCCTCGACAACGCCATCCTCATCGTGGGCGCGATGGCCGTCGGCCCGGAGTTCGGACCGCTCGCCGGAGTCTGCACCGCCCTGGTGCAGCGCGCCCCCAAGCTGGCCGTCCGCTCGCTGATCGCCCTGCTGGTGGGCTTCGCCGCCGCGATGATCGCGACCACCGTCTTCAGCCTGGTCATGGACGCGCTCGGCCTGTTCCACCACGACATGCTGGACAAGCCCCGCCCCAACACCAGCTTCATCTGGCAGCCGGACCTGTTCTCGTTCGTCGTGGCCGTGCTCGCCGGCATCGCCGGGGTGCTCTCCCTGACCTCGGCGAAGTCCGGCGCGCTGGTCGGCGTCGCGATCTCGGTGACCACGGTCCCGGCGGCCGCCAACGCGGCCGTGGCGCTCAGCTACGGGGAGTTCGGCCAGATGTCGGGCTCCGTCCAGCAGCTCCTGCTGAACCTCTTCGGCATCATGCTGGCCGGCGTCCTGACCCTGCTCGCCCAGAAGCTCCTGTGGCACACCCAGCGCAACCACTGGCGGCGTACGCCGTCCAAGGCCTGAGCCCCGGCAACGCCGGAAACCCCGCCAACGACAGCGGCCCCGCGCTACGAGGCTTCGTAGCGCGGGGCCGCTGTCGTCACGGGAGGGCGGGCTCTAGCCGAGCGCCGACTTCACGACGTCCGCGAGGCGCCCCGCGACCGAGCGGGCCTGCTCGATGTCGGCGGCCTCCACCATCACCCGTACGAGGGGCTCGGTGCCCGACGAACGCAGCAGTACGCGCCCGGTCGTGCCGAGCTCCCGCTCCGCGTCGGCGACGGCCGCGGCCAGCTCGGCCGAGGTGGTGACCCGCGACTTGTCCACGTCCGGGACGTTGACCAGCACCTGCGGCAGCCGCGTCATGACCCCGGTCAGCTCGGCCAGCGTCCTGCCGGTGGCCGCGATGCGGGCCGCCAGCATGAGGCCGGTCAGGGTGCCGTCGCCGGTGGTGGCGTGGTCGAGGATGATCACGTGGCCGGACTGCTCGCCGCCCAGCGCGTACCCGTGCTCCTTCATCGACTCCAGGACGTACCGGTCGCCGACGCCCGTCTGCACGACGTTGATGCCCTCGGACTCCATGGCCAGCTTGAAGCCCAGGTTGGACATCACGGTGGCGACGACGGTGTCCTCGCGCAGGTGCCCGGACTCGCGCATCGCCAGCGCCAGCACCGCGAGGATCTGGTCCCCGTCGACCTCCTCGCCGTTCGCGTCCACGGCGAGGCAGCGGTCGGCGTCCCCGTCGTGCGCGATGCCCAGGTCGGCACCGTGCTCGACGACGGCCTGCTTCAGCAGACCGAGGTGGGTGGAGCCGCAGCCGTCGTTGATGTTCAGGCCGTCGGGCTCGGCACCGATGGTGACGATCTCCGCGCCGGCCCGGGTGAAGGCCTCGGGCGAGACGTAGGCGGCCGCGCCGTGCGCCTCGTCCAGGACGACCTTGAGGCCGTCGAGACGGTTGGGCAGCACGCCCATGAGGTGGGCGACGTACTTGTCGAAGCCCTCGGTGTAGTCGGAGACGCGGCCCACGCCGGCGCCCGTCGGGCGGTCCCAGGGAGCACCCGTGCGGTGGTCCTCGTAGACCGACTCGATCCGGTCCTCCAGCTCGTCGGCGAGCTTGTGACCGCCGCGCGCGAAGAACTTGATGCCGTTGTCGGGCATGGCGTTGTGGCTGGCCGAGAGCATGACGCCGAGGTCGGCGCCCAGCGCACCGGTGAGATACGCCACCGCCGGGGTGGGCAGCACACCGACGCGCAGGACGTCCACGCCCGCGCTCGCGAGGCCCGCGACGACTGCGGCCTCCAGGAACTCGCCCGAGGCCCGGGGGTCCCGGCCCACCACGGCGGTGGCCCGGTGGCCAGCGAAGGTGCCGGCCTCGGCCAGTACGTGCGCGGCCGCCACGGAGAGGCCGAGCGCGAGCTCGGCCGTCAGATCCGCGTTGGCGACGCCCCGTACACCGTCCGTCCCGAAGAGTCGTCCCACTGTTGTCCTCCCGAGTTCACACTTCGCTATGAGCAGTTGTGCCAATTATTTGCCGCTATTGGCGGTAAACGAACCGCCCCGGCAGCACACAGAGTGCTGCCGGGGCGGAATCGTGCTGAACAGCGGGCGAGATTAACGCTTGCTGTACTGCGGAGCCTTACGGGCCTTCTTGAGACCGGCCTTCTTGCGCTCGACCGCACGGTCGTCGCGGGAGAGGAAGCCGGCCTTCTTCAGCGCCGGGCGGTTGTTGTCCACGTCCGCCTCGTTCAGCGCACGGGCCACACCGAGGCGCAGGGCGCCGGCCTGGCCGGACACGCCGCCACCCGAGATGCGGGCGATGACGTCGTAGCGGTTGTCGAGCTCGAGCAGCTTGAACGGCTCGTTGACTTCCTGCTGGTGCACCTTGTTGGGGAAGTAGTCCTCAAGGGTGCGACCGTTGATCTTCCACTTGCCGGTGCCCGGAACGATCCGGACGCGGGCGATGGCGTTCTTGCGACGGCCCAGGCCGGCGGCCGGCTGGGGGTCGCCGAAGCGGCCGGCAAGGGACTCGGACGTGTAGTCACCCTCGACTACGTCCGCGGTCTCGGTGGTGTATTCCTCGACGTTGCCCTCGAACTCTTCGACGACAGTCTCGGCGGTGGTCTCGGCCACGATGCTCCTCAGAAGTTTCTTGTCTTAGGGGGTGTGGTGGCCGGAACTACTGCGCGACCTGGGTGATCTCGAACGGCACCGGCTGCTGAGCAGCGTGGGGGTGCACATCGCCCGAGTAGACCTTCAGCTTCGAGAGCATCTGACGGCCCAGGGTGTTCTTGGGGATCATGCCCTTGATGGCCTTCTCGACGGCCTTCTCCGGGTTGTTCGCCAGGAGGTCGTCGTAGCGGACCGAACGCAGACCGCCCGGGAAACCGGAGTGGCGGTACGCCATCTTCTGGGTCGCCTTGTTGCCGGACAGGTGAACCTTGTCGGCGTTGATGATGATGACAAAGTCGCCCATGTCCATGTGGGGGGCGTAAGTCGGCTTGTGCTTACCCCGCAGGAGGGTAGCGGCCTGGGTCGCCAGACGGCCGAGGACAACGTCCTGGGCGTCGATGACGTGCCACTGGCGCGAGATGTCGCCGGGCTTGGGGCTGAACGTACGCACGCGTATGCCTTCGCTTCTTCAGTGGTGGGTCATCCCCGGGGGGTGAGCCCGAGGGACGGGTCCTGACATGGGTCACCACGGACGATCACGACAGCCCTGGTTCACATCGGAGACGCAACCCGTGTGTACCGCTGGTCATCGGCCCGGTGGACCGGCGTAAGGCGAATTCACGTGAGAATGAGCAAGCCAATACGCATAACGAACCAGCAGGGTACCCCTGAAGACCTGGAAGGGTCAAAACGCGGTCCGCGAACCCGTTTCGACGGGGGTCGCGGCGCACTCCGGTTCGGTCCTGGGTGGGGACCCCGTAGTTCGTACAGGTTCCACAGTAACCCGGATCGGGCGCAGTGCTCGACGCGCCAGCAGTCCGGCGAGTGCGCACAGGGTCACCATGTCCCGGAATGCCCGCCTCTTGGCCTCGAACTCCGAGGGCCACGGAATGCCCGCCGTCTGGGGCACCAGGGCCACCCAGAACCAAGGGGAGCGCGGCATCGAGCCCGCCCGCACCCCCGACGCCAGCAGCAGCGGGAGCACCACGATCAGGTAGTGGTCGAAAGAGGGCCGCGACACCAGGAACGCGGCGAGCATCACCATGCAGGCCGTCTCCACCAGCCTCAGCTCGCCCGCGTCGCCGTCCGCCTCGACCGGCCTGCGCCACCGCCGCCAGGTCGCCCACAGCCCGCACGCGGCCCCCGCGAAGGCCAGCGTCACCGCCAGCGGCGCGGGCACCCCCAGCCGCGGCAGCGCCGCGATCGGCGAGGCGTCCCAGGGCAGCGCGTAGGAATCCTGGCCCTGCAGCAGGAAGGGCAGGGTCTTGGTGAAGAACAGCGTCGGGTGCGGCATCATCAGCGCCCCCGCCAGCGACAGGCCCACCGGCACCCCCACCGCCAGGGCCAGCCCCCGCCACTGCCGTGCGAGCAGGAAGAGGAGCCCGATCGGCACCAGCATCGGCTTGCACGCGATGGCGAGGCCCACCACCAGCCCGGCCGCGGCCCAGTGCTTGCGGTGCGCCAGCAGCAGCGCCACCGGCAGGGCGGCGGCCGAGATGGCCGTCCAGTTCCCGATCAGCACGAGGTTGATGTACGGCTTGTAGGCCAGCGCGAACAGCGCGAAACCGCCGACCGCGAACCGCGAGCGCACCGGTACGGAGAACAGCCGCAGCGAGGCCCACCAGCCGAGGCCGACGAGCCCCGTCATCCCCAGCGGCAGCACGCAGCGCAGCAGCGGCGCCGGCAGCAGGGCCTCGGGAATCGCCATGATCACGGCGCTGGGCAGATAGAGGAACCGCTTGTCCTCGTACGGGGACACCCCCGCGAGCAGGGCGTCGGCGGCCTTGACCACGAAGGCGTTGTCCGAGCCCCAGTTCACCCGCAGGCTCGCCGAGACCGCCACCGACAGCAGGATCACCAGGCCCACGAACCGCCAGGACCGGGGCGCCGGCCGCAGCAGCCAGGCCACCCCCCGGTCCCAGGAGGACGGGCTGTCCCACTTCATGACCCAGACACTCGGCCGCAGCCCCACAACGAAGTCCCCTCGACCCAAGCCGGGGGCGGTCTCCCCCTAGCGCTTCCGCTCGACCCTACGTTCGTCCCAGACGGGCTCCGTAGTCTCCCGTACAACACCGTCTGAACCGAAGACCAGGTAACGGTCAAATGTGCGGGCGAACCACCGGTCGTGCGTGACGCACAACACAGTGCCGTCGTACGCCTCCAGCCCGTCCTGCAGTGCTTCCGCCGATTCCAGGTCCAGGTTGTCCGTCGGCTCGTCCAGGAGCAGCGCCGTCGTACCCGCGAGCTCCAGCAGCAGGATCTGGAAACGCGCCTGCTGGCCGCCCGAGAGCCTCTCGAAGGGCTGCTCGCCCTGGCGCTCCAGCTCGTAGCGGCGCAGGGCGCCCATCGCCTGGCCGAGCGGCTTGGCCGCCTCCGTCCACAGGATGTCGACGAGCGTGCGGCCGAACAGCTCGGGGTGGGCGTGGGTCTGCGCGAAGTGGCCGGGGACCACGCGGGCGCCGAGCTTCCACGTACCCGTGTGCTTGACGTCCTCCCCCGCCATCAGGCGCAGGAAGTGGGACTTCCCGGAGCCGTTCGAGCCCAGGACCGCGACCCGCTCACCGTAGAACACCTCCAGGGAGAAGGGCTTCATCAGCCCGGTGAGCTCCAGGTTCTCGACGGTGAGCGCGCGCACGCCCGTACGGCCGCCCTTGAGCCGCATCTTGATGTCCTGCTCGCGCGGCGGCTCGGGCGGCGGACCGGCCTCCTCGAACTTCTTGAAGCGGGTCTGCATCGCGTGGTACCGCGAGGCCATGTCCGGGCTGATCGCGGCCTGGCCGCGCAGTCGCAGCACCAGGGCCTTCAGCCGGGCGTGCTCCTCGTCCCAGCGCCGCTTGAGCTCCTCGAAGCGCGCGAAGCGCTCCTTGCGGGCGGCGTGGAACGTGCCGAAGCCCTCGCCATGCACCCAGACGTCGGAGCCGTTCGGGCTCGCCTCCAGGCTGATGATCTTCTCGGCGGCCTGGGTCAGCAGCTCCCGGTCATGGCTGACGAAGAGCACCGTCTTGCGGGTGGCCGCCAGCTGCTCCTCTAGCCACCGCTTGCCCGGGACGTCCAGGTAGTTGTCCGGCTCGTCGAGCAGAAGCACCTCGTCCGGCCCGCGCAGCAGCGCCTCCAGGACCAGCCGCTTCTGCTCACCGCCCGAGAGCGTGCGCACCTCGCGGAACTGCGCCGAGTCGTACGGGATCGCCAGCGCGGCCATCGTGCAGACGTCCCACAGCGTCTCCGCCTCGTACCCCTGCACGTCGGCCCAGTCGCTCAACGCCTGCGCGTAGGCCATCTGGGCGGGCTCGTCGTCCACCGTAAGGATCAGCTGCTCGGCCCGGTCCACCGCCTTCGCGGCCTCCCGGATCCGCGGCTGGGCCACCGAGACCAGCAGGTCCCGTACGGTCGTCTCGTCGCGGACCGAGCCCACGAACTGCGACATCACGCCCAGCCCGCCGCTCACGGTGACCGAGCCGCCGTGCGGCTGGAGCTCACCGGAGATCATCTTCAGCAGCGTGGTCTTGCCGGCCCCGTTCGCCCCGACCAGGGCGACGACCGACCCCTCCCCCACCCGGAAGGAGACGTCGGGGAGCAGGACCCGCCCGTCGGGAAGGTAGTACTCCAGGTGGCTGGCTTCGAGATGTCCCATGCCGGGCATTGTCCAGGTCCGGCCCCGATCCGCCCAAACGAGTTAGCGGGACGCGGGAACTAGCAGCAGCCGGCTCCCGGCAGCGTCCGCAGGTTCCGCGCTTCCTTGCTGCGGGCGGCCAGCAGCTCGTCGGCCGGGTAGCCGACCTCCTCCAGGGTCAGCCCGTGCGGCTTGACCACGTGCACCGAGGAATCCCGTACGGCCGCGGCCAGCACCTTCCCGGGCCAGTCGGTCGTCCGGTGGCCGTCGCCGACGTGCAGCAGGGCCCCGACCAGCGAGCGGACCATGTTGTGGCAGAAGGCGTCGGCGCGGACGGTCGCGGTGATGATGCCCTCCGCGTCCCGCTCCCAGCTGAGCTGCTGGAGCGTACGGATCGTCGTGGCCCCCTCGCGCTTCTTGCAGTACGCGGCGAAGTCGTGCTCGCCGACCAGCGCGGCGGCGGCCTCGTTCATGGCGTCCACGTCGAGCGGCCACTGGTACCAGAGCACGTGCCCGCGGCGCAGCGGGTCCACCCCGGCCTGGTGGTCGCCCACGCGGTAGGCGTAGCGGCGCCAGATCGCGGAGAACCGCGCGTTGAAGCCGGCGGGGGCCTCGGCGGCCTTCCACACCCGTACGTCGTGCGGCAGCCGCCCGGCGAGGCGGCGCAGCAGCTTGTCCTGGTGCTCGGCCCACACCTCGTCCCGTACGTCGAACTGCGCGACCTGCCCGCGGGCGTGCACGCCCGCGTCGGTCCGGCCGGCCACGGTCAGCTCCACCGGGTCGGGCAGCCGCATCACGGTCTGCAGGGCCGACTCCAGCTCGCCCTGGACGGTCCGCAGCACGCGCTGCTTCGCCCAGCCGGAGAAGTCCTTGCCGTCGTAGCTCAGGTCCAGCCTGACCCGGACGTGTCCGGGCTCCACCTCGTCACTCACGTGACAGATCCTCTCTCAGCTGCATCTTTTGCACGAAAGCAGAACGGGCCCGCCCCGGTGAGGGGGCGGGCCCGTTCAGAGCCGTTCAGCGTGATCCCGGAAGGGATCAGGCCTCCTTGGTCTCCTCGGCGGCGGGAGCCTCAGCGGCCTCCGCCTCCTTCACGGCGCGCTTGGTGGCAGCCTCGGCCTCACCAGTGGCCTGCTGGGCGACCGTAAGGGCCTCGACCAGCTCGATCACGGCCATCGGGGCGTTGTCGCCACGACGGTTGCCGATCTTGGTGATGCGCGTGTAACCACCGGGGCGGTTCTCGTAGCGCGGGGCGATCTCGGTGAACAGCGTGTGCACGATGCTCTTGTCCGTGATCGTCTGCAGCACCAGGCGACGGTTGTGGATGTCGCCCTTCTTGGCCTTGGTCACCAGACGCTCGGCGTAGGGACGCAGGCGACGGGCCTTGGCCTCGGTGGTGGTGATGCGGCCGTGCTCGAAGAGCGCCTTCGCGAGGTTCGCGAGGAGGTGCTTCTCGTGCGCGGCGCTGCCGCCCAGACGGGCACCCTTTGCGGGACGCGGCATGGTCATACTCCTTCATATCTGCACCGGCCGTGTCAGGTACCGGTGTCAGTTCCCCCGCGGCGGATGCCGCGGGAAAGTGTCACTAGGGCCCTACGGGCCCGGGTCAAATCAAGCCCGGCCGGCGTTTGAGGCCAAAGACCTCAGCCGCCGGCGACGGGAAGAATCAGTACTGCTCGGTCTCGACGAAACCCGCGTCCGCGTCGTCGTCGGCGCCGAACGCGTCGGCGGCGGCGGTCGGGTCGAATCCGGGCGGGCTGTCCTTGAGGGCCAGGCCCATGCCGGCCAGCTTCGCCTTGACCTCGTCGATCGACTTCGCACCGAAGTTGCGGATGTCGAGCAGGTCGGCCTCGGAGCGGGCGACGAGCTCACCCACGGAGTGGATGCCCTCGCGCTTGAGGCAGTTGTACGACCGAACGGTGAGCTCGAGCTCCTCGATCGGCAGGGCGAGATCAGCGGCCAGGGCCGCGTCCGTCGGCGAGGGGCCCATGTCGATGCCCTCGGCGTCGATGTTGAGCTCGCGGGCCAGACCGAACAGCTCGACCAGGGTCTTACCGGCGGACGCCATGGCGTCGCGCGGGCGCATGGCCTGCTTGGTCTCGACGTCGACGATCAGCTTGTCGAAGTCGGTGCGCTGCTCGACTCGGGTCGCCTCGACCTTGTAGGTGACCTTGAGGACCGGGCTGTAGATGGAGTCGATCGGGATGCGACCGATCTCCTGGCCCAGCTGCTTGTTCTGGACGGCGGAGACGTAGCCGCGACCGCGCTCGACGGTCAGCTCCATCTCCAGCTTGCCCTTGCCGTTGAGCGTGGCGAGGACCAGGTCCGGGTTGTGCACCTCGACACCGGCCGGGGGCGCGATGTCGGCAGCGGTGACCAGGCCGGGACCCTGCTTGCGCAGGTACATCACGACCGGCTCGTCGTGCTCCGAGGAGACGACCAGCTGCTTGATGTTGAGGATGATGTCGGTGACGTCTTCCTTGACACCCGGCACGGTGGTGAACTCGTGCAGGACGCCGTCCACGCGGATGCTGGTGACAGCGGCACCCGGGATCGACGACAGAAGCGTGCGACGGAGCGAGTTGCCGAGGGTGTAGCCGAAGCCCGGCTCGAGCGGCTCGATCACGAACCGCGAGCGGTACTCGTCGACGACCTCTTCGGTCAGCGAGGGGCGCTGAGCGATAAGCATGTGGATTCCTTCATTCGTGGACGCCCACTATTTGACGCCCGACGGAACGCAGCACGGGGCTACGAACTACAAGGGTACGGGCGGTACGTCCCCCGCGAGGGGTTCGTACCGCCCGGACACTCAAAGACGCACAGGTGCGAAGCCTGAGCGCGCTTCGTCATACGCGGCGGCGCGGATCGCGCCGCCCCGGATCAGACGCGGCGACGCTTGGGCGGACGGCAGCCGTTGTGCGGGGTGGGGGTGACGTCCTGGATCGAGCCGACCTCCAGGCCAGTGGCCTGCAGGGAGCGGATCGCGGTCTCACGGCCGGAGCCGGGACCCTTGACGAAGACGTCGACCTTGCGCATGCCGTGCTCCTGCGCGCGACGGGCGGCCGACTCGGCGGCCATCTGCGCGGCGAAGGGGGTGGACTTGCGCGAGCCCTTGAAGCCGACGTGGCCGGCGGAGGCCCAGGAGATCACGTTGCCCGCGGGGTCCGTGATCGAAACGATGGTGTTGTTGAACGTGCTCTTGATGTGGGCGTGCCCATGAGCGACGTTCTTCTTTTCCTTGCGGCGCACCTTCTTGGCAGCGCCCTGACGACCCTTGGGGGGCATCTAAATCTCCTACGGGAGGTGGTCGGTCCTACAGCGCAAGACCGCTGAACAGGACTACTTCTTGCCCGGCTTCTTCTTACCGGCGATCGCGCGACGCGGACCCTTGCGGGTACGGGCGTTCGTGCTGGTGCGCTGACCGTGCACGGGCAGGCCACGACGGTGGCGAACACCCTGGTAGCACTGGATCTCGACCTTGCGGCGGATGTCGGCCTGGATCTCGCGGCGGAGGTCACCCTCGGTGCGGAGGTTGGCGTCCACGTACTCGCGGATCTTGACCAGGTCCTCTTCGGCCAGGTCACGAACGCGGGTGTCGGGGTTCACACCGGTGGCCGCAAGGATTTCCTTGGACCGGGTGCGACCGACACCGAAGACGTAGGTAAGTGCGATCTCCACACGCTTTTCGCGCGGGATGTCAACACCGGAAACGCGTGCCATTCAATGGCTCCTGTGTGTTCGGGGGTCTTCCGCAGAACCGAACCCCGACCGCCGACCACACCTGCTGGGTGGTGGTACGCCCGGGTCCCCGGCCCCCGCCGGAGGTGCCGCCGGTCCTGGTCAGGACTGGGCGGGTTCTGCGTATGTACGTTTTCTTACGTCGCGCGAAGAACTGCGTAGTGCAGGTCGGTCGGCGTGCGTCAGCCCTGGCGCTGCTTGTGGCGCAGGTTGTCGCAGATGACCATGACCCGACCGTGACGGCGGATCACCTTGCACTTGTCGCAGATCTTCTTGACGCTCGGCTTGACCTTCATGTTGGTGAGGTTCTCCGGGTCAGTGCCACCACCCGCGTCGGGACAGGACGTCCGGACGGGAGTGAAGACAAGATCTACTTGTATCGGTAGACGATCCGGCCACGCGTCAGGTCGTACGGAGAGAGCTCCACGACGACCCGGTCATCAGGGAGGATGCGGATGTAGTGCATGCGCATCTTGCCGCTGATGTGCGCGAGGACCTTGTGACCGTTCTGGAGTTCCACCTTGAACATCGCGTTCGGGAGGGACTCGATCACGGTGCCCTCGATTTCGATGGCACCTTGCTTCTTGGCCACGCTTCGCCTTTCGAATCGGCTACCTTGATCAGCTCCCCGCCTTCGCATGAGGACATGCGGGTGCAAAGGAGCCGACGAGTCAGTCTACGTCAGGGCCCACTGAAAGACGAATCCGGAAAGTGTGCCCTACAGGATAGATCATCAATCCTGGTCATACCGGTTGACCCAGCTGGGCCGACCCGGCTCAGCCCAGCGGGTCCGGCGCCGTCGTCACGCCGGCCCCTCCTTCTCCCCGCCCCGCTCGCGGGCTCGGCGCTGACGCGCCTCACATGCTTCGCGCGGCTGCGCCGGACTCCGTCCGTCGAGCCCGGTGCCGGAGCCCCCCGGACCCATTCGGCTCAGCCCAGCGGGTCGGGCGCCGTCGTCACGCCGTACTCCGCCAGCTTCGCCTTGCCGCAGTCCGGGGAGGTGAGGACGATCGGTCCCTCCTCGGTCAGGGCGATGGAGTGCTCCCAGTGCGAGGACCAGGTGCCGTCCGTGGTGATGACCGTCCAATCGTCCGCCAGGACCTCCGTCTGGGCGGTGCCCAGGGAGACCATCGGCTCGATCGCCAGGCACAGGCCCGGGACGAGCTTGATGCCCTTGCCCCGCTTGCGCGAGACGTAGTTCAGCAGGTGGGGGTCCATGTGCATCTCGGAACCGATGCCGTGGCCGCCGTAGTCCTCGATGATCCCGAACTTGCCGAGGCTGTGCTCGCCCGTGGTCGGACGCGGCTGCCGCTTGATGTAGGTCTCGATCGCCTTGGAGATGTCCACGAGGCGGTTGCCGAGCTTCATGGCGGCGATCCCGGCCCACATGGACTCCTCGGTCACCCGGGAGAGCTCCACGAGCTCAGGGGCGTGTCCAGAGCCCACGAAGGCGGTGTACGCGGCATCGCCGTGCCAGCCGTCGACGATCGCGCCGGCGTCGATCGAGATGATGTCGCCGTCCTTGAGGACCGTCGTGTCGTCGGGGATGCCGTGGACCACGACCTCGTTCACCGAGGTGCAGATGGTCGCGGGGAACCCGCCGTACCCGAGGAAGTTCGACTTGGCGCCGGCGTCCGCGATGACCTTGCGGGCCACCATGTCCAGATCCCGTGTCGTGGCGCCCGGCACGGCCGCCTCACGGGTCGCCGCGTGGATCGCAGCGACGACCAGCCCCGCCTCACGCATCTTCGCGATCTGCTCGGGGGTCTTGATCTGGACCATGACGTACCTGCCACCTTCGGATTCGGGTGCTTCAACAGTACGGCCGCGGCGTCCTGGGGACACCGCGGCCGTGGCTGCACTACGGGGGAACTACTTCTTCAGGGCGTCCATCGCGCGCTGCGTGACGTCCTGGACCTCGCCCAGAGCGGGGATCGTCGACACGAGGCCCTGGGCCTTGTAGTAGTCGATGATCGGCTCGGTCTGGGTGTGGTAGACCTCCAGCCGGTTGCGCACGGCTTCCTCGGTCTGGTCGTCGCGCACGTACAGCTCGCCGCCGTCGATGTCGCAGACGCCCTCGACCTTCGACGGGCGGTAGGCCACGTGGAAGATGTGCGAGCTGTCCAGGCGGCAGGTGCGCCGGCCGGCGAGACGCTTGACGACCTCGTCCTCCTCGACCTCCAGGTCGAGGACGGCGTCGAGGTTCATGCCCTCGGTCTTCAGCATCTCGTCGAGGGCTTCCGCCTGCGAGACGTTGCGCGGGAAACCGTCGAGCAGGAAGCCGCCCGCGGCGTCCGGCTGCTCCATGCGGTCCTTGGCCATGTCGATGGTGATCTCGTCCGGGACGAGGTCGCCCGCGTCCATGAACGCCTTCGCACGCCGGCCGAGCTCGGTGCCCTGGCTGATGTTGGCCCGGAACAGGTCGCCCGTGGAGATGTGCGGGATCGACAAGGTCTTGGCAAGGACAGTCGCCTGCGTTCCCTTGCCCGCACCGGGCGGGCCGACGAGGACGATTCGCATCAGCGGAGGAACCCTTCGTAATTACGCTGCTGGAGCTGGCTCTCGATCTGCTTCACGGTTTCCAGACCCACACCCACGATGATCAGGATGCTCGTCCCGCCGAACGGGAAGTTCTGGTTCGCTCCGAAGCCGGCCAACGCCATCGTCGGCACAAGAGCGATCAGCCCCAGGTACAGCGACCCCGGCCACGTGATCCGGTTGAGTACGTAGCTCAGGTACTCGGCGGTGGGCCGACCGGCGCGGATGCCCGGAATGAACCCACCATACTTCTTCATGTTGTCTGCAACTTCCTCGGGGTTGAACGAGATCGCCACGTAGAAGAACGCGAAGAAAACGATCAGGAGGAAGTACGTGGCGATGTAGTACGGGTGGTCGCCCTTGACGAAGTGCTTCTGGATCCAGGTGGCCCAGCCGGCGGTGGAACCGCTGAACTGCACGACCAGTGCCGGGATGTAGAGCAGCGACGAGGCGAAGATGACGGGGATGATGCCCGCCTGGTTCACCTTGAGCGGGATGTAGGTCGAGGTACCGCCGTAGGCGCGGCGGCCGATCATGCGCTTCGCGTACTGGACCGGAATCCGCCGCTGCGCCTGCTCGACGAAGACCACCAGGCCCACCATCGCGAGGCCGACCAGCATGACCACGCCGAACTCGACCCAGCCGTCCGCGATCTTGCCCTGCTCCTTGATGGCCCACAGGGAGCCGATGAAGCCAGCGGCGATCGAGATGAACATCAGGATCGACATGCCGTTGCCGATGCCGCGGTCGGTGATGAGCTCACCGAGCCACATGACGACACAGGTACCGGCGGTCATGGTGAGCACCATGACGACGGTGGTGAAGATCGACCGGTTCGGAACGATCTGGCTGGCCACCGAGCAGTTCTGGAAGAGGGCGCCGCTGCGGGCGGTGGCGACGAGGCCGGTGCCCTGCAGGATCGCCAGCGCGACCGTCAGATAGCGCGTGTACTGAGTGATCTTCGACGTGCCGGCCTGGCCCTCTTTCTTGAGGGTCTCCAGCTTCGGGATGACCACGGTCAGCAGCTGCAAGATGATGCTCGCCGTGATGTACGGCATGATGCCGAGCGCGAAGATCGTGATCTGCAGCAGCGCACCGCCACTGAACATGTTGACCAGCCCGAAGAGCCCGCCGTTCTGGCCGGACGCCTGTTCAACACAGATCTGGACGTTCGTATAGCTCACACCGGGCACGGGAACGTGGGACCCGAGCCGGAACAGCACGATGATGCCGAGCGTGAAGAGCAGTTTCTTGCGCAGGTCGGGCGTCTTGAACGCCCGGGCGAACGCGGTTAGCACGGTGCCTCCTGCGACCCCCGCGCTACTGCGTCAGAGGTGACGGTCTGAGGGATCGACGAATGTGTACAAGCAAAGGTGCAGGCCACCTTACCGGCGTCTGCACCTCCCATGGAACGACCAACCGGGGATGCCCCATATGTGAGGCATCCCCGGTCGGGTTTCTAGCTATTTGTCACTGAGGTCGTCTTAGACGAGCTCGGTCACAGAGCCACCAGCGGCGGCAATCTTCTCCTTGGCGGAGCCGGAAACGGCGTCAACCGAAACCTGCAGCGCCACGGAGATCTCGCCCTGGCCCAGGACCTTGACGAGGCTGTTCTTGCGAACCGCGCCCTTGGCGACCAGGTCGGCCACCGTGACTTCTCCACCCTCGGGGTAGAGAGCGCCGAGCTTGTCCAGGTTCACGACCTGGAACTCGGTGCGGAACGGGTTCTTGAAGCCCTTGAGCTTCGGCAGACGCATGTGGAGGGGCATCTGCCCACCCTCGAAGCGCTGCGGGATCTGGTAACGGGCCTTCTGGCCCTTCGTACCACGACCGGCCGTCTTACCCTTCGACGCCTCACCACGACCGACACGGGTCTTCGCGGTCTTGGCGCCGGGGGCGGGACGGAGGTTGTGGGCCTTCAGCGGGCTGCTCTCAGCCATGTTAGTCAACCTCCTCAACCGTCACGAGGTGGCGGACGGTGTGAACCATTCCGCGGAACTCGGGGCGGTCCTCCTTGACGACGACGTCGTTCAGGCGCTTGAGCCCGAGCGAACGCAGCGTGTCGCGGTGGTTCTGCTTGCTGCCGATGTACGACTTGATCTGCGTGACCTTGAGGCGAGCCATTACGCACCCGCCCCAGCACGTGCACGGAGCAGAGCCGCGGGGGCGACGTCCTCGAGGGGCAGACCACGGCGAGCCGCGATCTCCTCGGGACGCTGCAGGCCCTTGAGGGCCGCCACGGTCGCGTGCACGATGTTGATCGCGTTGGAAGAACCAAGCGACTTCGACAGGATGTCGTGAACGCCGGCGCACTCCAGAACGGCGCGCACCGGGCCACCGGCGATAACACCGGTACCGGGGGCGGCCGGCTTCAGCAGCACGACGCCCGCGGCACGCTCACCCGTGATCGGGTGAGGAATGGTGCCCTGGATGCGCGGAACCTTGAAGAAGGACTTCTTGGCTTCCTCGACACCCTTGGCAATGGCCGCGGGAACTTCCTTGGCCTTGCCGTAACCGACACCTACAGTGCCGTCACCGTCGCCCACCACGACCAGCGCGGTGAAGCTGAAGCGGCGACCACCCTTGACAACCTTGGCGACGCGGTTGATCGCGACAACGCGCTCAACGTAAGCGGTCTTCTCGGCGGCAGGGCCACCGTCGCGACCCTTCCGGTCCCGCCGCTCGCCGCCACCGGCACCGCTTCCGCGGCGCTGGGGTCCAGCCATTGGATTACCTCTCTCTGTTACGTCCGTGAGTCCCGGAAAACGGGGCTTAGAACTTCAGCCCGGCTTCGCGGGCGGCGTCAGCCAGAGCGGCAATGCGCCCGGCGTATCGGTTGCCACCGCGGTCGAACACGACGGTCTCGACACCCGCGGCCTTGGCACGCTCGGCGACGAGTGCGCCGACGGCCTGGGCCTGCGAGCTCTTGTCGCCTTCGCCACCACGGATCGAAGCGTCCAGGGTCGACGCCGACGCCAGGGTGTGACCCTGGAGGTCGTCGATGACCTGAGCAACGATGTTGCGGTTGGAACGCGTCACGACGAGGCGCGGACGCTCCGCCGTACCCGAGACGTTCTTGCGGATGCGGATGTGGCGGCGGGCCTTGGCGGCACGCTTGTACGCGTCGCCCTTGGCGATCTTTACACCGTATGCCATGGCTACTTACCAGCCTTTCCGACCTTGCGGCGGATGACTTCGCCGGCGTACTTGACACCCTTGGCCTTGTACGGGTCGGGCTTCCGCAGCTTGCGGATGTTGGCGGCGACCTCGCCGACCTTCTGCTTGTCGATGCCCTCGACCGAGAACTTGGTGGGCGACTCGACCTTGAAGGAGATGCCCTCGGGCGCCTCGATCAGGATCGGGTGGCTGTAGCCAAGCTGGAACTCCAGGTTGGAGCCCTTCGCGGCGACGCGGTAACCGACACCGCTGATCTCAAGAGCCTTGACGTAACCCGTGGTCACGCCGGTGATCATGTTCGCCACCAGCGTGCGGGACAGGCCGTGCAGGGCCTTGTTCTGACGCTCGTCGTTGGGGCGGGTGACGTTCAGAACGCCGTCCTCACCCTTGACGATCTCGATCGGCGCCTTGACGGTGAGCGCGAGGGAACCCTTGGGGCCCTTCACAGCCACAGCCTGGCCGTCGATGGTGACGTCCACACCGGCGGGAACCTGGATGGGGAGCTTGCCGATTCGCGACATTGCTTTTCCTCCGTTCCCGACTACCAGACGTAGGCGAGGACTTCCCCACCTACGCCCTTCTTGCCTGCCTGCTGGCCGGTGAGCAGACCGTGGGACGTGGAGATGATCGCCACGCCCAGGCCGCCGAGCACCTTCGGCAGGTTGGTGGACTTTGCGTACACACGCAGACCGGGCTTCGAGATCCGCTTGATGCCCGCAATGGAGCGCTCGCGGTTCGGGCCGAACTTCAGCTCGAGGACGAGGTTCTTGCCGACCTCGGCGTCCTCGACCTTCCAGCCGGTGATGAAACCCTCCTGCTTGAGGATTTCTGCGATGTGCGACTTGATCTTGCTGTGCGGCATCACGACGGAGTCGTGGTACGCCGAGTTAGCGTTACGCAGACGCGTGAGCATGTCTGCGATCGGGTCAGTCATGGTCATGAAGTGGCCTTCGGCCTCTCTCGCCGGGGTTTCCTGTATGCGCCATCCCTCTCCCCACTCAGTGGCGGGACGGGTGCGGTGCGGGGACCTACGGCGTAGTAAGTCGTTATGGGCGGCGGACGCCCAACCACACAAGCCTAAGGCATGCGCGGCCGGGCATCCGCCGACCAGATGCTTACCGAGAGTGCCTGGTACTCCTCAAGTCCTTGCGGACGAGAGGGAATTACCAGGAGCTCTTGGTCACGCCCGGCAGCTCGCCACGGTGAGCCATCTCACGAAGGCAGACGCGGCACAGGCCGAACTTGCGGTACACGGAGTGGGGGCGACCGCAGCGCTGGCAGCGGGTGTACGCACGCACACCGAACTTGGGCTTGCGGGCAGCCTTCGCGATGAGAGCCTTCTTCGCCATCTCGCTTACGCCTCCTTGAAGGGGAAGCCGAGGTGACGAAGGAGGGCGCGGCCCTCATCGTCGTTGGTCGCCGTGGTGACCACGGTGATGTCCATACCCCGGGTACGGTCGATCTTGTCCTGGTCGATCTCGTGGAACATGACCTGCTCCGTGAGACCGAAGGTGTAGTTGCCACGGCCGTCGAACTGCTTCGGCGACAGACCACGGAAGTCACGGATACGCGGCAGCGCGAGCGACAGCGTACGGTCCAGGAACTCCCACATGCGGTCACCACGGAGGGTGACGTGGCAGCCGATCGGCTGACCCTCGCGCAGCTTGAACTGCGCGATGGACTTGCGGGCCTTCGTGACGGCCGGCTTCTGACCGGTGATCGTCGTCAGGTCCTTGATGGCGCCGTCGATCAGCTTGGAGTCGCGGGCGGCGTCGCCCACACCCATGTTGACCACGATCTTCACGAGGCCGGGAATCTGCATGACGTTCTCGTAGGAGAACTCTTCACGCAGCTTGCCCGCGATGTCCTCGCGGTACTTCGTCTTGAGACGCGGAGTGGTAGCCATCAGATGTCCTCACCCGTCCGCTTGGCAACGCGGATCTTGTTGCCCTCGTCATCGAAGCGGAAACCGACGCGGGTAACGACCTTCTGGCCGTCCTTCTCCACAACCAGCTGAACGTTGCTGACGTGGATCGGCGCCTCGGTGATCACGATGCCACCGGTCTGCGAGCCACCAGCGGTCTGGCCGGCCTTGGTGTGCTTCTTGACCCGGTTGACACCCTCGACGAGGACACGGTTCTCAGTAGGGATGGCCAGAATGACCTTGCCCTGCTTGCCCTTGTCCTTACCGGTGATGACCTGAACCAGGTCGCCCTTCTTGATCTTCATGCTTACAGCACCTCCGGCGCGAGCGAGATGATCTTCATGAACTTCTTCTCGCGCAGCTCACGGCCCACCGGGCCGAAGATACGGGTGCCGCGAGGGTCGCCGTCGTTCTTCAGAATGACGGCGGCGTTCTCGTCGAAGCGGATGTACGAGCCGTCCTGGCGGCGGCGTTCCTTCACGGTGCGAACGATGACCGCCTTGACGACGTCACCCTTCTTCACGTTGCCACCGGGGATCGCGTCCTTGACGGTGGCAACGATGACGTCACCGATGCCCGCGTAGCGGCGACCGGAACCACCGAGAACACGGATGCAAAGGATCTCCTTGGCACCAGTGTTGTCGGCGACACGCAGTCGCGACTCCTGCTGGATCACGTCTATCTCCTGTTTGTCTGCCGGTTCCCGGCGGGGGCATCACTCCGAAGAGCTACCGCCCCCACCGAGCCTGGCGGAACGAACCTGAGGGGCCCCTGGGCTTGATGCCCAGGGCCTCAGATAATTACTTGGCCTTCTCGAGGATCTCGACGATGCGCCAGCGCTTGCTCGCCGACAGCGGACGCGTCTCCATGATGAGGACGCGGTCGCCGACGCCGGCAGCGTTCTGCTCGTCGTGCGCCTTGAGCTTGTTCGTACGGCGGATGACCTTGCCGTACAGAGCGTGCTTCACGCGGTCCTCGACAGCGACGACGACGGTCTTGTCCATCTTGTCGCTGACGACAAGACCCTCACGGGTCTTGCGGAAGCCGCGGTCAGTCGTCTCAGTCACGTTCTTCTCGCTCATCAGGCGCTCTCCACCGTCTCGATACCGAGCTCACGCTCGTGCATCAGGGTGTAGATGCGAGCGATGTCCTTACGGACGGACTTGAGCCGGCCGTTGTTCTCCAGCTGACCCGTGGCCGCCTGGAAGCGCAGCTTGAACAGCTCTTCCTTGGCCTCGCGCAGCTTGCCAACGAGCTCCTCGTTACCGAGCTCACGCAGCTCGGACGCCTTGGTTCCCGTCGCCATCACGACTCACCTGCCTCGCGCCGAACAATCCGGCACTTCATCGGAAGCTTGTGAGCAGCGCGGGTGAGCGCCTCACGAGCAATCTTCTCGTTCGGGTAGGACAGCTCGAACATGACCCGGCCCGGGTGCACGTTCGCGATCCACCACTCGGGAGAACCCTTACCGGAACCCATGCGGGTCTCGGCAGGCTTCTTCGTCAGGGGACGGTCCGGGTAGATGTTGATCCAGACCTTGCCGCCACGCTTGATGTGGCGGGTCATCGCGATACGAGCCGCCTCGATCTGGCGGTTCGTCACGTAGGCGGGGGTAAGCGCCTGGATGCCGTACTCGCCGAACGAGACCTCAGTACCGCCCTTGGCCATACCGCGGCGCTTCGGGTGGTGCTGCTTGCGGTGCTTGACCCTACGAGGGATCAGCATGTCGGTCAGGCCTCCGTTCCGGTGCTCTCAGCCGGAGCGGCGGCGGGAGCGTCGGCCTTGGGGGCCTCGGCACCAGCAGCCTGCTGCGGCTTGCGGCCACCACGGCCGCCGCGCTCGCCACCACGGCCACCACGGCCGGCGGGACGGTCGCCAGCGCCGGCGGCACCACGGGCCGGGCGGTTACCCGCACGGGCCGCAGCGTTCTCGGCGCGAACCTCGGCGATGTTCTTGACGTCGCCCTTGTAGATCCAGACCTTCACACCGATACGGCCGAAGGTGGTCTTGGCCTCGAAGAAGCCGTAGTCCACGTTCGCGCGGAGGGTGTGCAGCGGCACACGGCCTTCGCGGTAGAACTCGGAGCGGGACATCTCGGCGCCGCCGAGGCGACCGCCACACTGGATCTTGATGCCCTTGGCGCCGGCCTTCATCGTGCCCTGCATGCTCTTACGCATGGCGCGACGGAAGGAGACGCGGGAGGAGAGCTGCTCGGCAACGGCCTGCGCGACGAGCTGAGCGTCGACCTCGGGGTTCTTGACCTCGAGGATGTTCAGCTGCACCTGCTTGCCCGTGAGCTTCTCGAGGTCGCCGCGGATGCGGTCGGCCTCGGCGCCACGGCGGCCGATGACGATGCCCGGACGAGCGGTGTGGATGTCCACACGCACGCGGTCACGGGTGCGCTCGATCTCAACCTTCGAGATGCCGGCGCGCTCCATGCCGGACGTCATCATCCTGCGGATGGCGACGTCTTCCTTGACGTAGTCCTTGTACAGCTTGTCGGCGTACCAACGCGACTTGAAGTCGGTGGTGATGCCGAGCCGGAACCCGTGCGGGTTTACCTTCTGGCCCATTACCGGGAACCTTCCTTGCTGCTGACGACCACGGTGATGTGGCTGGTCCGCTTGCGGATCCGGTAGGCACGGCCCTGGGCACGCGGACGGAACCGCTTCAGGGTCGGGCCCTCGTCCACGTACGCCTCGCTGATGACCAGCGTGGAGGCGTCCGGGTGGTTGTAGTTGTGTGCGGCGTTGGCAATGGCGCTGTCGAGCACCTTGCCAACCGGCACGCTCGCGGCCTGCGGGGCGAAACGCAGGACCGCCTGAGCCTCCGTGGCATCCATGCCACGGATAAGGTCCACCACTCGGCGGGCCTTCATGGGCGTGACGCGGATGTACCGCGCCTGGGCCCTGGCTTCCATGGTTGTCCCTTCGGTGTAAGTCATAGTCGTAACCACCCCGCCTTTAGCGGCGCTTCGACTTCCGGTCGTCCTTGACGTGGCCGCGGAAGGTGCGAGTCGGCGAGAACTCGCCGAGCTTGTGGCCGACCATCGACTCGGTGACGAACACCGGGACGTGGATCTTGCCGTTGTGCACCGCGATGGTGTGACCCAGCATGGCCGGGATGATCATCGAGCGACGGGACCAGGTCTTGATGACGTTCTTGGTACCGGCTTCGTTCTGTACGTCCACCTTCTTGATGAGGTGTCCGTCGACGAAGGGTCCCTTCTTGAGACTGCGCGGCATCTAAACCCGCTCCTAGCGCTTCTTGTTCGTCTTGCGGCGGCGGACGATGTACTTGCTCGAAGCCTTCTTCGGCGAGCGAGTACGACCCTCCTTCTGACCCCACGGGGAGACCGGGTGACGACCACCGGAGGTCTTACCCTCACCACCACCGTGCGGGTGGTCGACCGGGTTCATCGCGACACCGCGGACGGAGGGGCGAACGCCCTTCCAGCGCATGCGGCCGGCCTTGCCCCAGTTGATGTTCGACTGCTCGGCGTTGCCGACCTCACCGACGGTCGCGCGGCAGCGCGCGTCGACGAGACGGATTTCACCGGACGGCATACGAAGGTGGGCCATGGTGCCCTCCTTCGCCAGCAGCTGCACGGAGGCACCAGCGGAGCGGGCGAACTTGGCGCCGCCACCGGGACGGAGCTCGATCGCGTGGATCGTGGTACCGACCGGGATGTTGCGGAGTGCCAGGTTGTTGCCGGGCTTGATGTCGGCCGTGGGGCCGTTCTCAATCCGGTCGCCCTGCTTCAGGTTCTTCGGCGCAATGATGTAGCGCTTCTCACCGTCGGCGTAGTGCAGGAGCGCGATGCGCGCAGTGCGGTTGGGGTCGTACTCGATGTGCGCGACCTTGGCCGGCACGCCGTCCTTGTCGTGACGACGGAAGTCGATCACACGGTAGGCGCGCTTGTGGCCGCCACCCTGGTGTCGAACCGTGATCCGACCGGTGTTGTTACGGCCGCCCTTGCTGTGCAGGGGGCGGACCAGCGACTTCTCCGGCGTGGACCGCGTGATCTCGACAAAGTCGGCGACGCTGGAGCCACGACGGCCCGGGGTCGTCGGCTTGTACTTGCGGATACCCATTTCTCAGTCCTCGTCCGATTCCGGACGACTAGACCTCCGTTAGGAGGCCTGGCCGCCGAAGATGTCGATTCGGTCGCCCTCAGCGAGGGTCACGATGGCGCGCTTGGTGTCAGCGCGCTTGCCGAAACCGGTCTTGGTGCGCTTGCGCTTACCCTGACGGTTGATCGTGTTGACCCCGGTGACCTTGACCCCGAAGACCGCCTCGACGGCCTGCTTGATCTGAGTCTTGTTGGAGCCGGGCGCGACGATGAACGTGTACTTGTTCTCGTCCAGCAGCGCGTAGCTCTTCTCCGAGACAACCGGCTTGATCAGCAGGTCGCGCGGGTCAGTGAAGGTCTTGCTGGTAACGGTCGCCTCAGACATCAGGCGTCGCTCCCTTCGGTCTCATCGGCCTTGGGGCCAGACACGAAGGACTCGAAAGCGGCCTGAGTGAAGACCACGTCGTCAGAGACGATCACGTCGTACGTGTTCAGCTGGCCCGGCTCCAGGATGTGCACCTGGGGCAGGTTGCGGGCGGACAGCCACGCAGCCTCGTCGGCGCGCTCGACGACCAGGAGCAGGTTCTTGCGCTCCGAGATCTTGCCGAACAGCGTCTTGGCGGCCTTCGTGGAGGCGGCACCCTCGACCACGCCGGTGACGACGTGGATGCGGGAGTGACGCGCACGGTCCGAGAGGGCACCGCGGAGGGCGGCGGCCTTCATCTTCTTCGGGGTCCGCTGCGAGTAGTCACGCGGCTGAGGGCCGTGGACGACGCCACCGCCGACGAACTGCGGAGCGCGGGTGGAACCCTGGCGAGCGCGGCCGGTGCCCTTCTGGCGGTACGGCTTGCGGCCACCACCACGGACTTCGCCACGACGCTTGGTCTTGTGCGTGCCCTGACGGGCAGCAGCCAGCTGAGCGACAACGACCTGGTGGATCAGCGGAACGCTGGTCTTCGCGTCGAAGATCTCCGCGGGGAGCTCGACGGTACCGGCCTTGTCGCCTGCCGGCGAAAGGATGTCAATGGTGCTCATTACCTCAAGCCCCCTTGGCCGCGGTACGGACCAGGACGAGGCCGCCGTTCGGACCGGGGACCGCGCCCTTGATGAGGAGCAGACCCTTCTCCGCGTCAACCGCGTGGATGGTCAGGTTCTGGGTGGTGACGCGCTCGTTGCCCATACGACCGGCCATGCGCATGCCCTTGAAGACACGCCCAGGGGTGGCGCAGCCACCGATCGAACCGGGGGAGCGGTGCTTGCGCTGGACGCCGTGCCCGGCGCCGAGGCCCTTGAAGTTGTGACGCTTCATGACACCGGCGAAGCCCTTGCCCTTGCTGTTGCCCGTGACGTCAACCTTGACGCCGGACTCGAACACGGCAGCCGTGATCTCCTGGCCGAGCGTGTACTCGCTGGCGTCGGAGGTACGGAGCTCCACCAGGTGGCGGCGGGGGGTGACGTCGGCCTTGGCGAAGTGACCCTTGAGGGGCTTGTTCACCTTGCGCGGGTCGATCTCGCCGAAGGCGATCTGGACCGACTCGTAGCCATCGATCTCGTTCTTACGGACCTGGGTAACAACGCAGGGCCCGGCCTTGACCACGGTCACCGGGACGACACGGTTGTTCTCGTCCCAGACCTGGGTCATGCCGAGCTTCTCGCCCAGGACGCCCTTGATCTGCTTTGCCATCTTCTCCGTGCCTCTCAGAGCTTGATCTCGATGTCAACGCCGGCCGGAAGGTCCAGGCGCATCAGCGAGTCAACGGTCTTGGGCGTCGGGTCGAGGATGTCGATCAGGCGCTTGTGAGTGCGCATCTCGAAGTGCTCGCGCGAGTCCTTGTACTTGTGCGGCGACTTGATGACGCAGTACACGTTCTTCTCAGTGGGCAGCGGCACCGGGCCCGCGACCGACGCACCAGTGCGCGTCACCGTCTCGACGATCTTCTTCGCCGACGAATCGATGACCTCGTGGTCGTAGGCCTTGAGCCGGATGCGGATCTTCTGTCCCGCCATGGCTACTCCGTAGTCCTGTCTGTTGTGGAAACGCTCTGGTCCTCGGCCGGCTGCGGATCACTCCACCGCTCTCCTCCGACCCACGCGGTCGGGCGTGTCGCGCTCCCTCTACAGAAAATTCCCATACGGAAATTCCCTCGTCCAAGGGGGCGCGGTCCCAAGACCGCAGATCGGGGGCAAACACCCACCGAGTACCTGGCAGGCACCGTGCTGACGCTTCCCAGAAGATTCCCGTACGTCCGCCCCATTGCTGCCCCGAGAGGCAGGTAAGGCGACGAGTACTGTGGGACTTGCTTCCGGTCCTCCCGGCGGGAGGCGCGCAGCATCGGCACACGGCCGAGCAACTTGAGTAGTCTGCCATACGAGACGCGTATGGCGCCAATCGGGCCGAAGAGAATACCCCGCCACGCTGAGTGGTCAAACTGCACCGCGCTGCGGGGGTCCAGGTCTCTTCGCCGCCGTCCGCTCAGGAACGCGAAATCGTGCCGCAGCCCTGCCGGCGCTCGGGTTCCAGGCCGTTGCTGCGGTCGTACGGGTCCACCGGAGTGCCGGAGGGCGTGGGCCCGCTGGGGGCGTCCTCGTCGAAGACGGGGTGCAGGAATCCGTCGTGGACGTCACATGCGCTGTTGGCCAGGTCGACGTCGACGCTTTCGAGCCAGAGCTTGCCCTCGGTCGCCTGCCACCTGCGCGGGTCGGTGATGGAGAAGGTGATCTCGCGCCGCACGATGGAGCGCTCGACCTGGTCCGCGCCCGGCTTCGCCTTCACGAACGGGTACACGAACGTGTAGTCGATCAGCACCTTGGCCTTGCCGGCCTCCTCGGCGGGCTCCACCCACATCCGGCCGCGGACCTTGACCACGTCGCCCGCGGGTTTCAGCTCGGCCGGGCTGGTCCGGGTGAAGACGTTCAGCGGGTCGTTCTCCTCGCTCGGCGAGGCCAGGGCCTGCTCCAGGCGGCTGGGGCCCTCCTTCAGCTTGGGATCGAGCAGGGCCAGCGCCGCCGCGGGGCGCTCCCCGCGCAGGGTCGCCGGGTCCAGGTTGGCCGTGATCAGGAACTGCTTGACCTTCTCCAGCGCGTCGGCGACCTGCTCCTTGCTCATGCCGCCGACGGCCCGGGCCTCCGGGACCTCGATGCCGGCCGCCCCGTCGGCCCACTGGAGGGCCGGGGAGCCCCGGAAGGGGTCCGCGAGCGTCGGCCGGTCCGGATCCACCGAGGTGGGCGGGGCGCTCGGGCGCGCCGTCTCGGCCGACAGCTGCTGCCGGGCCTTCGCGTCCTGCGCGTCCTTCCCGGTGACCTTGTCGATGACCAGCTCCGGCCGGACGGCGATCAGCGCGAGGGCGGCGACGAAGGCGACGGCCAGCGCGGCCTTGAGCCGGCGCCCGCCCCTCCCCCGCTCCCGCGCGGCGACACCGGCCCGCCAGGCGGGCGGCCCGCCGGGTCCGCGCCGGGCCTCCTCCTCACGCAGCCGCGCGGTCACCATGCGCGCCCGCGCGGACGGCTCCTTCGGCGCCTCCCCCGTCCCCGCCTCGGCCTGCGCGAGGAACCGCGCCCACTCCTCGTCGGAGACGGCCGGGCCGCCCTCGTCGTCCTTCTTCCCCATGTCCCCGCCCCCCGCCCCCGTCGGTGAACCCACGGATCACTTCGTGAAGTAGCCGGTGATGTCCGCGATCAGGTCGACCGCGCCGTCGTTGTTGTAGAAGCTGACCTTGCCGTCCACGACCGGGACGACCACCAGGTTCGGGATCGTCTGGCCCCGGGTGAAGTTCAGGTTCGACGCACTGGAGCGGATCGTGCCGCTCGGGTACACGGAGACGTAGCTCGCCGCCGTCGGGTTCGTCGCGGTCACGTTCAGGACGACCGCGGTGACGCCCGTCGCCGGGATCCCCGCCGTACCCGCCACCGGCAGGGTCACCACACCCTGCGCGCCCACCTTCGCCTTCGCCACGCCCAGACCGTCGCGCGTGTCCATCAGCCGCTTCGGGCCGATGTTGACGTGCGTCGAGCCCTCGCCGGCCGAGGTGAAGTAGCCGGTGATGTCCGCGATCAGGTCGACCGTGCCGTCGTTGTTGTAGAAGCTGACCTTGCCGTCCACGACCGGGACGACCACCAGGTTCGGGATCGTCTGACCGCGGGTGAAGTTCAGGTTCGAGGCAGTGGAGCGGGTCGTGCCGCTCGGGTACACGGAGACATAGCTCGCCGCCGTCGGGTTCGTCGCGGTCACGTTCAGGACCACGGCGGTGACGCCTGCGGCCGGGATCCCCTCCGTACCCGCCACCGGGAGCGTCACCACGCCCTGCGCGCCCACCTTCGCCTTCGCCACACCGATGCCGGCGCGCGTGTCCATCAGCCGCTTCGGGCCGATGTTCACCTGGGCCGAGCCCCCGTCCGCCCTCGCGAAGTAGCCGGTGACGTCCGCGATCAGGTCGACCGCGCCGTCGTTGTTGTAGAAGCTGACCTTCCCGTCCACCACCGGGACGACCACCAGGTTCGGGATCGTCTGGCCGGGCGTGACGTTCAGGTTCGAGGCGCTGGAGCGGGTCGTGCCGCTCGGGTACACGGAGACGTAGCTCGCCGCCGTGGGGTTGGTCGCCGTCACGTTCAGGACGACCGCGGTGACGCCTTCGGCCGGGATGCCCGCCTTACCCGCCACCGGCAGGGTCACCACACCCTGCGCGCCCACCTTCGCCTTCGCCACGCCCAGCCCCTCGCGCGTGTCCATCAGCCGCGTCGGCGGGACCGGCACGAACGTGGCGGACTTCGGTACGGGGACCTCCGCGACGACGGTGACCGGCAGGCTCGTGGAGACCTTGCCGTTCAGTGCGGTCGCCTTGACCTGGACCGTGTGGGTGCCGGTGGTCAGCACCGTGTTCGCCGTACGGGCCGTGCCCTCGGTGGTCACGGCCGGCGCTCCGTCCACCAGGAGCTCGAAGGAGCGCAGCAGGCCGTTCGCCGTACTGGTGCTCCAGTCGACCTTCAGGGGTCCGGCGGACTTGAGGCTCACGCCCGGCCCGGGGACCGTGCCGTTCACCGTGGCGATCTTCAGCTGCGCCGCCGGACCGCCGGTCCGGATCGCGGCGAGCTGGTCGTAGAGTCCGCCGCCCGGGCAGATGGTGTTGAAGCCGTCCCGGTGGCCCGAGAGGGTCTTGAACGGGTACGCCTGGCCCCCGGTGAACGAAGTGCCGCTGTAGTTCTTCGAATTGGTGCCGGCCACCAGCGTGGTCGTACCGTTCAGGTCGCCGTCGTACTGGCCGAGCTTGTAGGCCGCGATCTGGGAGATCGAGTCCAGAGCGGCCGCCGAGGCCCCGGCGGTCTGGTGGTCGCCGAGGACGGCGATGCCCATCGACTCGGTGTTCCAGCCGTAGGTGTGCGCGCCCTGGACCGGCTGGTCGATGCCGCCCAGGCGGCCCTCGAAGAGGGTGCCGCACTTGTCGACCAGGAAGTTGTAGCCGATGTCGCGCCACTTCTCGACGGACACGTGGTACTCGTGGATGCCCCGCACGATGGCCGCGGACTGCGAGCAGTCGTACGGTTGCGCGCTCGCCGTGTGGTGGACGAAGGCGGCCTTGATCCTGCCGCCGGGGAGGTAGCCGGGGCCCTCGTCGTTCAGGCCCTCGTTGGCCTCCCACTCGGCCCGGGTGAGCACCTTGGGCAGCGGGGCGGTGGAGACCGGTCCGGGCGGCAGCGCCTCGGTGGCGAAGGCGACCGGTTCGGCGGGCAGCTCGCCCTTCTTCGTGGAAGCGCCGGCGGTGCCGGGGTCCACCAGGTTGAGGGTCAGGCCGGCGGGCAGGGCCGCGCCGCCCTTCACGCGCACCTCGGCGCCGTTCGAGGGGCCGACCCACACCGGCTCGGTGGCGCCGGGCGCGCCGGGGCGCTTGCCGTCGAGGCCGGGCTGCACCGGGTCCAGGGCGATCCACTGGGACCACTTCCCGGTCTCCGAGCTGCGGGAACGGGCCTCGATGGCGCCGTTGACCTTGGCCTCGGGGTCCGTCCAGGTCACGCCGAGGAGACCGAAGAGGTCCGTCTCCTGCTGGGCGAGTACGGCCTCGCCGGTGCCCTTGGTCTTCAGCCCCAGCCGGTCGACCCCGGCCTTCGCCTTACCCGGCTGCCCGGCCGCGGCGCTGTAGGGCTTCGCCTTGCCCGGCGCCTCCCCCGCCGCCTTGGCGTCGGGGGCATCCGGTCCGGATCCGCCCGCCACCCCCTGGAAGCCGAGCACCGCCGCCACACCGAATGCGGTGGCCAGCGCGGTACCGCGCACGCGACCCAGTCTCACGTTGTCCCCAACCCCTGTTCCGAGCACCTCAGGCAACCCACCTGACCGCCCGGATGCTACTGGCAGGCGGATGGAGGGAGTCCGGCGGGGGCCGGTCCGGTGAAACACGGACCCCGGCCCGCCGTGAGGGGCGGACCGGGGTCGGGGTCTCCGTGCCGAAGGGCTGCGGGCGGCCTGCGGGCGGCCTGCGGGGGCCTCAGCGGTGGCGCCAGAGCACCCAATCGTGCGTCTCGTTCACCTTGGCCACGTACCAGCCCTGGGGAGCGTTCGGCCAGGAGTCCTGCGGCTTGGCGTCCTTCGAGGTCAGCGGCAGTACGGCGGCGTCCGCCAGGGCCGGCGGCCGGTCGCCCTGCTCCAGGTCCCTCGTCCAGACCCGGCCCTCGTAGACCTCGTACGCCTGGGCCATGCGCAGGCCCCAGTCGACGCCCTCGTCCATCACCAGGTTCTCGCCCGGCTTGAGCTCCGCGGACTGGGTGAAGCCGGTGGCCAGGTACTTGCGGGTCTTGCGGTGCGGCTCGGCCACGTTCGAGGTGACCGTGGTGGTCGCGTACGTGGCGAACAGGGCCAGCGACACCGCGACGGCCCACACCACCCGGCGTCCGCCGGCCAGCCGGAACATCACGCAGGCGGCGAGCACCAGCAGGGCTCCGGCGAGGGTCCGCCACATGTGCAGCTTCGTCCACTCCGAGGCCAGGAACAGGGCGTCGGGCATGGCCCACGGGATGATCCAGCGCGCGTAGAGGCCCTTGCCGACCACCATGATCACGAACTCGGCGGTGACCACGGTGAACACCACCGCGCTCAGCACCAGCCGCAGCAGGGCTCCGGTCCGCGCGCGCCACAGCGCGGCGACGCCGACCACGAAGAACGCCGGCACGAGGACGGCCAGGTACCGGGCGTAGACCCAGTTGTCGATCCGCTTGTCACCGGGCAGTCCGGCCGCCGCCGCGAGCGCGATCCCGCACAGCAGGGCGACCATGGCGAAGGAGACCACCCGCGAGGCCCGGGTGAAGCGGGGGCTGAACACCGCGAACACGCACAGGGCGAGGGCGATCGCGCCGAAGCCCCAGGAGGAGACCGAGAAGTACCAGAGCTGGCCGATCGAACGGGTCACCGTGCGGCGCAGCAGCTCGGGCTCCACGAGGTTGTCCAGGACCTGCGTGCCGACCGAGCTCGGCGGGGTGTCCTTGAACTGCGCCTCCAGCCAGGTGGCGAGGAGCTTGGCGCCCAGGACGGAGATGGCCAGGCCGCCCCAGGCGGCGAGCGTGGAGCGCAGCGGCGCCCACCTGAAGACCAGGGCGCCCAGGAACACCGCCGCCGTGATGGCCACGACCACGCCGCCGCGGTCGTGCACGGCCATGGAGTAGCCGGCCAGCAGCCCGGCCCCCGCCCCGTACCAGGTGCGGCGGCGCGGGTCGCCCTCGCTCAGCCAGCCGTGCAGGGTGATCAGCCAGCCGAGGAGGACCACCGGGAGCACGGTGTCGGACATCGCGAACTCGGAGTAGAAAACCACGGGCGGCATCAGCGCGGCCGCCGTGGCGATCAGGAACGAGAGCCCCCTGGGCAGGTCGAGCCTGCGCAGGGCCACGTAGGCCAGGGGGAAGACGAGCGCGTTGAGCAGCGTGTTGATGCCCATGACGAGCTGGTACGCGGTGACCGGGTCGTTCGCGATCCGCAGGGCCGGGGAGAGCAGCAGTGGATAGCCGCCGGGGATGACCGAGCCGACCGGCATCTCGGTCGTCGGGCGCCCCGCGAGCACCCGGGCCAGGACGAGGTACGAGGGCTCGTCCGCGTGGACCGAGGGGTAGCTGTTGCCCCACACCAGGGAGAGCCGGAACAGGACCTGCGTCAGGTATCCGGCGACCAGCGCCGCGGGCCAGAACCACCGCCGGCGGAGGGCGGAGTCCCGCAGGGCGAGCAGCCGCTCGGTCCCGGCGGGCTTGCCGCTCCGTTCAGGGGCGGACGCGTCCCTCGCTCCGGCCGCGTCCATCGTTTCGGTTCCCGACTGCACCCCTGGCACTTCCTGTTCTGGTTGGACTGCCGGTCAGGCTCAGCTCTGCCCGGAGGTGAAGGCGTGCCGGGCCAGGTTCTTCGCACCCTCACGGTTCCCGCGGCGCAGCGCCCCGGGGAGCATCGTGATGGCGTGGAAGCGGGAGGCACTGTGGATGCGGGCGGCGCGGGCGGCCTTGGGCCAGCCGCGGGCCTCCATCCGGTCGGCGACCGCCTCGAAGTAGCGGGCCTGCTCGGTGAAGCGGGTGCCGGTGAAGGCCTGGACCGAGGACTCGCTGACGGCGTGCCGGCGGTACTGGAAGACGGTGGCCGAGGCGTCGATCACCATCGCCTCACCCAGTTCGAGCAGGTCGACGACGAGCGCGAGGTCCTGGACCACCGAGTACTCGGACTGGAAGTTCACCTTGCGCAGGGCTTCACCGCGCCAGGCGATGGACGGGAAGTACAGCCAGTTCCCGCGCAGCACGCTGACGGCCAGTTCCTCGCCCGCCATCGTGCGGTGGCCCTTGACCTGCGGGGCGTAGAGCCTGCGCTTGACGTTGTCGGCGAGACCGGCGGTGACCGTGCCCTCGCCGTCGATGACCTCGACGCCGGGCTGGATCATGCCGATGCCCGGCTGGGCCTCGGCCAGGCCCCGTACGGTCTTCAGGTAGTGCGGGTGGAGCACGTCGTCACAGCCCATGATGACGACGTAGTCGGCCTCGGAGAGGCGCACGCACTTCTTGAAGTTCTCGTTGATGCCGAGGTTCTGCTCGTTGCGGGTGTAGTGGACCCGCTCGTCGCCGAGCTCCGCGAACCAGCCCGGTACGTCCGGCTCCTTGCCGTCGTCGATGACGACGAGCCGGAAGTCCGGGTCGGTCTGCGCCAGGATGCTGCGGACCGCGTCCTGCATCAGCTTGACGTCCCCGTAGTAGGGGAGCATGAAGTCGAAGGTCGCCACGATGGTCCTCAGGCCTTTACGGAGTCTGCGGGCTCGGTCTGCACGACGGGCTCTGCCGGGGCGGCCGGCGCCGCGGGCTCGACCGGGGCGGGCGGGCGGACGGCGTCCGGGCCGAGGCGCTCGTCGTTGTGGCGCGCGCCCTCGCTGAGGGCCACCGTCCGGGCCAGGTCGGTGATCTTCTTCTCGAGCGAGCGGAAGCGCAGGAAGGTGTTGAGCGTGAGGAAGCCCATGGCCAGGACCATCACGTACAGCACCAGGTCGGTGCCGCGGCCGACGCCCAGCTGGTGGGCCAGCCAGGTCACGTCGGTGGGCCGCAGGACGGCGTACACGTTGACGAGGACGAACACCGAGAAGGCGATGCGCTTCCAGGCACGGGTCTTCGCCTGGTCCCAGTTGCGTATGAACATGAGGGCCAGCGACACGGAGCCCAGGATGAGCACCAGCTGGATCCAGAAGTACTTCATCGGCGGCCACGCTCCCGCAGGGTGATGTCGAAGAGGATGTTGACGCCGTTGATCAGGGACTGACCCTTGGCGCGCGAATACTCGGTGTACAGGATGTCCACGGGGACCTCGACGACGCGCAGTCCGGAGCCGGCCAGGTAGCCGACGATCTCGGAGGCGTGGGCCATGCCGTTGTGGGTGATCTGCAGCTTCTCCGCCGCCGCGCGGCCCAGGACGCGCAGGCCGTTGTGCGCGTCGGTGAGGTTGAGCTTGCGGGCGGTCGGGCTGACGGCCGCGGCCGTGCGCAGCACGACCCGCTTGATCCACGGCACCTGGCCGTTCTGCTCGATGAAGCGGGAGCCGAGCACCACGTCGGCCTCGCCGGAGCGCAGGACGGCGACCATCTTCTCGACGTCGTGGGTCTGGTGCTGGCCGTCGGCGTCGAAGGTGGCGAAGTAGCGGGCTCCCGGCTGGGAGAGGGCGTACTTCAGACCGGTCTGCAGGGCTGCGCCCTGGCCGAGGTTGACCGGGTGCTGCACCAGGTGGGCGCCGGTGGAGGCGATGTGCTGCGCGGAGTCGTCCGAGCTGCCGTCGTCGACGACGACTATGTTCGGAAAGGTCTTGCGCGCTCCCTCGACGACATCGGCGATCACCTGGCCCTCGTTATAGGCCGGTATGACCAGCCAGACATCGTCGTATTGGGACACGGTAGCTCCAGCGGAATGTGGCACATGCGAGTGCTCGGGGATCTGTGGGACTTCGGAGGCGGGCACGGTCACTTCCCGGCTGCGCCGGCGCCCAGCGGGCTCGCGACGTCCGTATGCCCGGGGCCGTCGCCCGCTCCCGGAACGGCTTCCGGGAACTTCAGTCTCAGCGCCGCCAGCATAGCGAGGACGGTGGCGACGGAGCCGAGGGCATAGGCCAGGATCACACGGAGAGCCACGTCACCGGGGGCGAAGGTAACGCCCACGAGCACGGCGGTACCGATGGCCCAGCAGAGCAGCTGCAGGTTGTGCCGCTTGAATACCATCAGCGCCTGACCGAGCACCATCGCGAACATGTACGCCACGGTGCCCGCGGACAACAGGAAGAAGTCGAAGCAGCCCAGGGCGGGCTCGGCTCCGAAGAGGACGCCGATCAGCCAGGGGCCCAGCACCGTGGCGGGGACGCCGCCGAGCAGGCCGAGCGCTCCGACGACCATGCCGATCCGGCGCAGCATCGCCGAGAAGGCGGCCCGGTCGCCGGCCTGGAAGGCGGCGCTGAGGCCGTTGAGCAGCGAGGCCTGCAGCGATCCGAAGACGAAGAGCGGTACCCGGGCCAGGACCAGGGCGTTCAGCAGGGCCGCGATCAGCACGCTGTCCGTGGGCGCGAGCAGCTTGGTGCTCATCACGGAGGCGTTGACCACGACCTGGGACAGCAGGGTCGAGCAGATCAGCAGGCCCAGCCCGGAGGTCAGTTCGCGCCAGGCGATCTCCTCGCCGGGTTCGACGACGCGCAGCAGCGCGGGCAGCGTGACCAGGGCTGCGATGACCGGCGCCAGCGCCAGTACGAGGCTGAAGGCGAGCGCGGAGTCCGGTACGGCCACGGCGCAGCCGAAGGCGAGCACGATCCGCAGCCCGCCGTCGACGGCGAGCTGGGTGCCGTACGCGCCGAACCGGCCGAGGCCGGCCAGCACCCCGCGGGTGAGGTAGCAGACGGCCATGCCGGTGAAGGCGCCGCCGAGGGCCGCCACCAGGGAGCGGTCCCCGTGGAAGAGCAGGTCCGCGATGGGGCCCGCGGCGGCCGCGAGCACGAGCAGGGTCGCGCCGAGGATCGCCGCGGTGAGCAGGGTGGCCCGGCGCAGGACGGGGGCCGCTCCGTGGCCGTCGACCGCGCGGGCGGCGACGATCCGGGTGAGCTCCTGCTCGATGGGGAAGAAGAGGCCGAGCCCGAGCGCCATCACGATCGTCCACAGCACCGAGACGTTCGCCATGGCTTCCGTGGACAGGCTGTGGCCGGCCACGCCGAGGTGGACGTACGAGGCCGCCCCGAGCACGACGGTGCCGCCGGCCACCGCGACGGTGCCCGGCGGCAGGGCCGCGCTGATCTTGCTCAGCAGGGGACTCATCCCGCGTGGCCGTTCCTGTCCGCGCCCTCTGGCGCCGCGAAGGCGGGCAGGGCCAGCGCCGCTGCCAGCTGCTCGCTCCAGTCGGCGAGCGGGGACAGGCCGGCCTCGGCCCAGCGGTCGTGCGCGAGCACGCTGAACGCCGGGCGGACGGCGGGGCGTACGAACGCGGAGGAGTCGGTGGGCCGGATCCGCTCGGGGTCCAGTCCGCTCAGCCGGTAGGTCTCGCGGGCCAGCCCGAACCAGGTGGTCCGGCCGCTCGCGGTGCCGTGGTAGACCCCGCCGGGGGCGCGGCCCGCGAGGGCGGCCTGCCCGAGCTCGACGAGGCGGCGGGCCAGCGCGTAGGACCAGGTGGGCTGGCCGTGCTGGTCGTCGACCACGTCGAGGGTGTCCCGCTGGGCGGCCAGCTTGAGCATGGTGGCGACGAAGTTCGGGCCGTGCTCGCCGTACAGCCAGGCGGTGCGGACCACGTAGCCGTGCTGCGGCAGCAGTTCGGCCACGGCCTGCTCGCCGACCAGCTTGGAGCGGCCGTACGCGTTGACCGGGCCGGTCGCGGAGTCCTCGGCGTACGGCTGCTCGGCGTCGCCGGGCAGCACGTAGTCGGTGGACACGTGCAGCAGGCGGGCGCCGGCCGCGGCGCAGGCCTCGGCCAGGACGCGCACGCCGGTGCCGTTGACGGCGGTGGCGGCCTCTTCGGAGGTCTCGGCACCGTCGACGTCGGTCCAGGCCGCGCAGTTCACGACCACGGCCGCGCCTTCGACGGCGGCCCGGACGGCGGCCGGGTCGGTGATGTCGAGGTCGGCGCGGCGCAGGCCGGCGGCCTCGATGCCGGCGTCCTTGAGGACGGCCAGGACGTCCTGGCCGAGCATGCCGGCGGCGCCGGTGACGAGCCAGCGGGCGCCGGCGGTGCTGTCGGTTGCTTCCGCGGCGGTCACTTCTGCAGCGCTGCCTTGGCCTTCAGGGGCTCCCACCAGGCGCGGTTCTCGCGGTACCAGTCGATGGTGGACGCGATGCCCTCCTCGAAGGTGACCTGCGGGGCGTAGCCGAGCTCCGAGCCGATCTTGCTGATGTCGATGGAGTAGCGCAGGTCGTGGCCCTTGCGGTCCTCGACGCGCTCGACCATCTCCCAGCCCAGGCCGGCGGCCTCCAGCAGGACGCCGGTGAGCTCCTTGTTGGTGAGCTCGACGCCGCCGCCGATGTTGTAGACCTCGCCGCCGCGGCCCTTGCGCATGGCCAGGTCGATGCCGCGGCAGTGGTCGGAGACGTGCAGCCAGTCGCGCACGTTGCCGCCGTTGCCGTACAGCGGGACCTTCTTGCCGTCCATCAGGTTCGAGACGAACAGCGGGATGACCTTCTCCGGGAACTGGTAGTGCCCGTAGTTGTTGGAGCAGCGCGTGACCACGACGTCCATGCCGTGCGTGCGGGCGTAGGCCAGCGCGAGCAGGTCGGAGGAGGCCTTGGAGGCGGAGTACGGGGAGTTGGGCACCAGCGGCCACTCCTCAGTCCAGGAGCCCTCGCTGATCGAGCCGTAGACCTCGTCGGTGGAGATGTGGACGAAGCGGCCGACGCCGTGCTTGCGGGCGGCGTCCAGGAGGACCTGGGTACCCACCACGTTGGTCATCACGAAGGGGCCCGCGCCGGCGATCGAGCGGTCCACGTGGGACTCGGCCGCGAAGTGCACGACGACGTCGTGGCCGGGCATCACCTGGTCGACGGCCTCCGCGTCGCAGATGTCGCCCTTGACGAAGGAGTAGCCGGCGTGGCCGGCGACCGGGGCGAGGTTGGCTTCGACGCCGGAATACGTCAGCTTGTCGAAGACGGTGATCTGGGCCGTGGGGTCCGAACCGAGCTGCTGGCGGACGAATTCTGAACCGATGAAGCCGGCGCCGCCGGTCACAAGGATGCGCATAATACAAACAGTCTAGCCGCTCGCCTACTCCACCAAGGCCGTCCGCCCGCTTCCCGCCGGGCCCGGACGGCGCGCCTCCACCGGTCTCGCATAGGGTTGTGCCCATGCGTGGAATTCTCTTGGCCGGCGGCACCGGATCCCGACTCTGGCCGCTGACGCGGGCAGTGTCGAAGCAGCTGCTGCCCGTCTTCGACAAGCCGATGATCTACTACCCGCTCTCGACGCTGGTCATGGCCGGGATCAGCGAGATCCTCGTCATCACCACCCCGGACGACCGCGACCAGTTCGAGCGCCTGCTCGGCGACGGCTCGCAGTTCGGCATCCGGCTGGAGTACGCCGTCCAGGAGCGCCCCGAGGGCATCGCCCAGGCCTTCGTGCTCGGCGCCGACTTCATCGGCGACGACTCCGTCGCCCTGATCCTCGGCGACAACATCTTCCACGGCAGCGGCCTCGGCACCCGCCTGGCGCAGCACACCGACGCCAAGGGCGGCCGGGTCTTCGCGTACCCGGTGGCGGACCCGACGGCGTACGGCGTGGTCGAGTTCGACGGGAACGGCCAGGCCATCTCCATCGAGGAGAAGCCGACCCACCCCAAGTCCCGTTACGCCGTGCCCGGCCTGTACTTCTACGACAACCAGGTCGTGGAGATCGCCCGCGGCCTGAAGCCCAGCGCCCGCGGGGAGCTGGAGATCACGGCCGTCAACGACGCGTACCTCCAGGCCGGTGAGCTGAATGTCACCATCCTCGACCGCGGTACCGCCTGGCTGGACACCGGCACCTTCGTCTCGATGGTGCAGGCCTCGGAGTTCGTGCGCGTGATCGAGGAGCGCCAGGGCTTCAAGATCGGCTGCATCGAGGAAGCCGCCTGGCGGGCGGGTCTCATCGACTCCGCGCAGCTGCGCGCGCTGGCCGAGCCGCTCGTCAAGAGCGGTTACGGCGACTACCTGATCGGTCTGCTGGAAGAGGAGGCCGCGCGATGAAGTTCCGCGAACTCTCCATCGAGGGCGTGTTCGAGGTAACCCCTCAGCAGCACGGTGACCCGCGCGGCATGTTCATGGAGTGGTACCGCTTCGACCACCTCACCGAGGTCGTCGGGCACCCGCTGAACCTGGCGCAGGCCAACCTCTCGGTCTCCCAGCGCGGTGTGGTGCGCGGCATCCACTTCGCCGACGTCCCGCGCGGCCAGGCCAAGTACGTCACCTGCGTGCGCGGCGCCGTGCTCGACATCGTCGTGGACATCCGGGTCGGCTCCCCGACCTTCGGCCGCTGGGAGGGCGTCCGGCTGGACGACGTCGACCGCCGCGCCGTCTACCTCCCCGAGGGCATGGGCCACGGCTTCTGCGCGCTGACGGACGACGCCACCCTGTCCTACCTCTGCTCGGAGACGTACAACCCGACGGGTGAGCACTCGGTCCACCCGCTCGACCCCGACCTGGGCATCGACTGGCCGGCCGACGTCCCGCTTCTGTCGGCCCGCGACGACGCGGCCCCCTCGCTGGCCGACGCCGTCGCGTCCGGCCTCCTGCCGGACTACGCCGCCTGCATCGAGTTCACGGAGTCCCTGCGGGTGAAGTGACCGCCGTGCGCGGAGCGACATGAGGAAGAGGGCCGCACCCCCCGGGGGTGCGGCCCTCTTCCGCGTACCCGCCCGCGGCACCGGCACACGGCACCGGCACACGGGCCCGTACGACGAAGGGCCCCTTCCCCGTCGCGTGAACGACGGGGAAGGGGCCCTCCTGCCAAACATGGTGCCCGCTCGCACGGGCTACCAGGTCAGAACACGAATTACTTCGTGATCTTGGTGACCTGGCCGGCGCCCACGGTACGACCACCCTCACGGATGGCGAACTTGAGGCCTTCCTCCATGGCGACCGGCTGGATCAGCGTGACCGTCATGTCGGTGTTGTCGCCCGGCATGACCATCTCCGTGCCGGCCGGCAGGGTGACGACACCCGTGACGTCCGTGGTACGGAAGTAGAACTGGGGACGGTAGTTGTTGAAGAAGGGGGTGTGACGGCCACCCTCGTCCTTCGACAGGATGTACGCGGCGGCCTCGAACTCGGTGTGCGGCGTGACCGAACCGGGCTTGATGATGACCTGGCCGCGCTCGACGTCCTCGCGCTTGATGCCACGGAGGAGCAGACCGACGTTCTCGCCCGCCCGGCCCTCGTCGAGCAGCTTGCGGAACATCTCGATACCGGTGACCGTGGTGGTGGTCTTGGTCTCCTTGATACCGATGATGTCGACGGTCTCGTTGACCTTCAGGACACCACGCTCGATACGGCCGGTGACGACGGTACCGCGACCGGTGATCGTGAAGACGTCCTCGACGGGCATGAGGAACGGCAGCTCGGTGTCACGCGGCGGGGTCGGGATCGCCTCGTCGACGGCAGCCATGAGGCCGAGAAGCTTCTCGCCCCACTCCTTGTCGCCCTCGAGCGCCTTCAGCGCGGAGACGCGGACGACCGGAAGGTCGTCGCCCGGGAAGTCGTAGTCGGAGAGGAGCTCACGAACCTCGAGCTCGACGAGCTCCATGATCTCCTCGTCGTCCACCATGTCGGCCTTGTTCAGGGCGACGACGATGTACGGAACGCCGACCTGGCGGGCCAGGAGCACGTGCTCCTTGGTCTGCGGCATCGGGCCGTCGGTGGCGGCGACCACGAGGATCGCGCCGTCCATCTGCGCGGCACCGGTGATCATGTTCTTGATGTAGTCCGCGTGACCCGGGCAGTCGACGTGGGCGTAGTGACGCGCCTCGGTCTGGTACTCGACGTGCGCGATGGAGATGGTGATACCGCGCTGGCGCTCTTCGGGAGCCTTGTCGATCTGGTCGAAGGCCGAGGCCTCGTTCAGGTCCGGGTACGCGTCATGCAGCACCTTGGTAATGGCGGCCGTAAGGGTCGTCTTACCGTGGTCAATGTGACCGATGGTGCCGATGTTGACGTGCGGCTTAGTCCGCTCGAACTTCGCCTTCGCCACGGGGTCCTCCTGGAGAGTGGTTCTGTACGCCTTACAGATCGGCGCCAGGTGATCTTTGCTGGATAGCCGGTACCCCGGGGCAACGGGAGGGTTACTCCTGTTGCCCCTGAGGCTCCGGTGACAAGCCTAAAGCGTGTACTCGGAAGAGTTACTCGCCCTTGGCCTTCGCGATGATCTCCTCGGCGACGTTCCGGGGAACCTCGGCGTAGGAGTCGAACTGCATCGAGTAGCTGGCGCGACCCGAGGTCTTGCTGCGGAGGTCTCCGACGTAGCCGAACATCTCCGAGAGGGGCACGAGGCCCTTCACGAGGCGAGCGCCGTGACGCTCCTCCATGGCCTGGATCTGGCCACGGCGGGAGTTGATGTCACCGATGACGTCACCCATGGACTCCTCCGGCGTGGTGACCTCGACGGCCATCATCGGCTCGAGGAGCACGGGAGAAGCCTTGCGTGCGGCCTCCTTGAAGGCCTGCGAACCGGCGATCTTGAAGGCGAGCTCGGAGGAGTCGACCTCGTGGTAGCCACCGTCGAGAAGAATGACGCGGACGCCGGTCATCTCGTAGCCGGCGAGGATGCCGAACTTCATGGCTTCCTGCGCACCCGCGTCGACCGAGGGGATGTACTCCCTCGGGATGCGGCCACCGGTGACCTTGTTCACGAACTCGTACGCCGGACCGTCGGCCTCGAGGATCGGCTCGATCGCGATCTGCACCTTGGCGAACTGACCGGTACCACCGGTCTGCTTCTTGTGGGTGTAGTCGTGACGCGCCACCGTCTGGCGGATCGTCTCGCGGTAAGCGACCTGCGGCTTGCCGACGTTGGCCTCGACCTTGAACTCGCGCTTCATACGGTCGACCAGCACCTCGAGGTGCAGCTCGCCCATACCACCGAGGATGGTCTGGCCGGTCTCTTCGTCCGAGTGAACGTGGAAGGAGGGGTCCTCCTCCGCGAGAGACTGGATGGCGACACCCAGCTTCTCCTGGTCACCCTTGGACTTGGGCTCGATGGCGACCTGAATGACCGGGGCCGGGAAGTCCATGGACTCCAGGATGACCGGGTTCTTGTCGTCACACAGCGTCTCACCGGTGGTGGTCTGCTTCAGGCCCATGACGGCGACGATGTCACCGGCGCCCACCGCTTCGATCTCTTCACGCTTGTTCGCGTGCATGCGGTAGATCTTGCCGATGCGCTCCTTCTTGCCCTTGACGGAGTTCAGCACCGCAGTGCCGGCCTCCAGGCGGCCCGAGTAAACCCGGACGAAGGTGAGCTTGCCGAGGTGCGGGTCACGCATGATCTTGAACGCGAGCGCCGAGAGGGGCTCCTCGTCCGAAGGCTTGCGCTTCACGACGACCTCGGCGTCCCGGACGTCGTGGCCTTCGATGGCCTCGATGTCCAGGGGCGACGGGAGGTAGCGGACGACGGCGTCGAGCAGGGGCTGAACGCCCTTGTTCTTGAACGCCGTGCCACAGAACACCGCGGTGACGGTGGCACCCTTGTCACCCTTGGAGCCGATGATGATGCGACGCACAGCGGCGTGCAGCTGCTCGACGGTGGGCTCGACGCCCTCCAGGAACAGCTCCATGATCTGGTCGTCGTTCTCGGCGACCGTCTCGACCAGCTTGGCGTGCCACTCTTCAGCGGCTTCCTTGTGGGTGTCCGGGATGTCGACGATGTCGTACATCTCGCCCTTGGTCGCCTCGGCGGACCAGACGAACGCCTTCATGGTGACCAGGTCGACAACGCCCTGGAAGTCCATCTCGGCACCGATGGGGAGCTGCATCACGATCGGAACCGCACCGAGGCGGTCCTTGATCATGTCGACGCAGCGGTGGAACTCGGCGCCGGTGCGGTCCAGCTTGTTGACGAAGCAGATGCGCGGGACGCCGTAGCGGTCCGCCTGACGCCAAACGGTCTCGGACTGCGGCTCCACACCGGCGACACCGTCGAACACGGTGACGGCACCATCGAGGACGCGGAGCGAACGCTCCACCTCGACCGTGAAGTCAACGTGACCCGGGGTGTCGATGATGTTGATGGTGTGGTCGACGTCCTCGAGCGGCCAGTGGCAGGTCGTCGCGGCGGACGTGATCGTGATGCCGCGCTCCTGCTCCTGCTCCATCCAGTCCATCGTGGCAGCGCCGTCGTGGACTTCACCGATCTTGTAAGACACACCGGTGTAGAACAGGATGCGCTCGGTGGTGGTCGTCTTGCCCGCGTCGATGTGAGCCATGATGCCGATGTTGCGCACCTTGGCCAGGTCAAGCGAAGTGGTAGCCATATCGGCTCAGTCTTCTCTCGGTCTCGATGTGGGTTGGGACTACCAGCGGTAGTGCGCGAAGGCCTTGTTGGACTCGGCCATCTTGTGCGTGTCCTCACGCTTCTTGACGGCAGCGCCAAGACCGTTCGAGGCGTCGAGCAGCTCGTTCATGAGGCGCTCGGTCATCGTCTTCTCGCGGCGGGCGCGGGAGTAACCCACGAGCCAGCGCAGCGCGAGGGTCGACTGACGGCCCGGCTTGACCTCGATCGGCACCTGGTAGGTGGCGCCACCGACACGGCGGGACTTGACCTCGAGCGACGGCTTGACGTTCTCCAGCGCGCGCTTCAGCGTGATGACCGGGTCGTTGCCGGTCTTCTCGCGGAGGCCTTCCATGGCGCCGTAAACGATGCGCTCGGCGGTGGAGCGCTTGCCGTTCATGAGGATCTTGTTGATGAGCGACGTCACCAGAGGAGATGCATAGACCGGGTCGATGATGACCGGGCGCTTCGGGGCGGGGCCCTTACGAGGCATTTTTTACTTCTCCTTCTTGGCGCCGTAGCGGCTGCGGGCCTGCTTGCGGTTCTTGACAGCCTGGGTGTCAAGCGCACCGCGGATGATCTTGTAACGAACACCCGGCAGGTCCTTCACACGGCCACCACGCACGAGCACGATGGAGTGCTCCTGCAGGTTGTGTCCCTCACCCGGAATGTAAGCGGTGACCTCGATGCCAGAGGTCAGACGCACGCGCGCGACCTTACGCAGCGCCGAGTTCGGCTTCTTCGGGGTGGTCGTGAACACTCGCGTGCAGACGCCGCGACGCTGGGGCGAAGCCTCAAGCGCGGGGGTCTTTGTCTTCTCGACCTTGTCCTGCCGGCCCTTACGGACCAGCTGCTGGATCGTAGGCACTACTTCTCCGGTTTCTGTGTGCCGTGTAGTGAAGCTAACCTGGAACATTTGCCGACCCACGCGGTCGGGTGTGTCGGATCCGGCGGACCTCCACGCAAGCGTGGAAACGCATGAATCGCGGTGGCTGATACGGCTCAAGTGCGGTTGATGGACACGCACAGGAGCCCAGGCACACCCCAGGCACAAGGTCTGAGCGTACCCACCGCATCCACTCCGGTCAAAACAAAAGCCCCGGGCCAGGAAGCCCGAAGGGCCCTTTGGCCAGTCGCCACAAGGCCGAAGCCCGGATGCGGGCCCTGCGACGTGCGGACGTGGTGCACATGTGCTACGCGCCGGCCCCTTCCTTGCCCTCCTCCCCGGGCCGCGCGGCATACAGAGCCAGGAAGAGCGGCTTGTACAGCTCCTCCTCCTCGGGCGAGCTCCGTGCGCGGCGGTAGGCCACGCTCAGGGCGTGCTCCGTCGGCTTCGCGCCGCGGCCGAGCAGCCAGCGCGCCATCCGCGGCCTCCCCTGGTCGACCGCGAGTTCCAGAGCCGTGTGGTCCTTCATCACCACGTCGATGTCCTGGCCGCGGTCGAGGAACAGCGCCACGATGTGCGGGTAGCCCTCGTCCCCGCTGGTGGCCGCCACCGGCAGCGGGACCAGCTCCATCCTGCCCTGGGGGCCCACGGGAGCTCCGGCGTCGAGCAGGGCCCTGACCACCTCCAGGTCGGGGCGCATCGCCGCCAGGAGCATGGGCGTCAGCTCGCCGTACTCGGCGGCCCGCCCCGGTCCGCCCCCGCGGCGAGCAGCAGCCGGACGGTCTCCAGCTGCCCCGCGCACACCGCCAGGTCCAGCGGGGTGCGCCGGTGCGCGTTCGGGGCGTCAGCCTCGGCCCCCTCCGCGAGGGCCACTGTGTGCGCGTCGCCGTCTTCCGCGGCCCTGGCCAGCCGGTTCGGTATGTCCATGGGCGCATGATCCCCGGCGGCCCGACCGCCCCGCCACAGAGATTTCCCGGCCGGCCGGGCCCGCACGACGCGGAACCACGCCCCGGCCGGCAACCGCGGCCCCCGCGCTCCACCGAACGGGGGAACCCCCGTGTCCGGAGCCGGGGAGCGCACCCTGCGCACACCCGTCCGGACCGCCCCGCCGACAGCCGCCCCACCGCCCGCCCAGGTCCGGGCGTGCGGCATCCCCCGCCCCGCCCCACCGTCCTCCGCCCCGGAGCGGAGCCGCCGCGCGACACCATGGTCGCCGGATCAGACGTACCACCACCAGTCGGACAGTCGACCAGCAGGGAGCACACCCTTGGGGACCTTGGCCGTCGAGCCCGCGACGCAGAGCAGTCCACCCCCGGATCAGGACCGGCCCGCCCCGCGCCGCGCCACCCGCTTCCACGGCCCGCTCCTCGCGTTCCTCATCGCCTCGGGCGCCTTCTGCGCATCCTGGGCCGCCCGGGGCACCTTCCCCTTAGGCCCCACCGGCCGGGCCGTCAACGACCAGGCCAACCAGTACGTCCCGTTCCACCGCGCCCTGTGGGACCTGGTCCACGGCCAGGCCGCCGGCGACCTCCTCTTCAGCTGGCGCGGCGGCTTCGGACAGCAGTTCCTGTCCGATTACCACACCTACCTCGGCAACCCCTTCTCCTGGCTGGCCGTCCTCGTCCCCCGCGCACACGTGGACCTCGCCGTCTTCGTGATCACCCCGCTCACCATGGGCACCGCCGCCGCCCTGATGGCCGTCTACCTCGGCAAGATCCACCCCGGCCCGTGGTGGCAGCGGGGCGTGCTCGGCGCCGTGTACGGGCTGTGCGGCTGGGCGCTCAGCGACGCCTCGTACATCCCGATGTGGATGTGGGGCCTGGTCGCGCTCCCGCTCCTGGGCATCGCCGTCGAGTGGTGCCTGGAGGGACACCGCTGGCCGGGCGTGGCACTGCTGGTCGCACTCGCCTGGTTCGGGAACTTCTACACCGCGATGATGGCGACGATGGCCGCCTGCGTGCTGCTCGCCGTCCGCCTGGCCGTCCTCGACCTCACCGGAGCCCAGCGGCTGCGCGCCGTGTGGCGGGCCGGGACGGCCGCCGCGACGGGCATCCTGCTCACGCTGCCCCTCCTCCTGCCGGCGTTCCTCTCCAGCGGGGCCGCCCAGCCCACCGAGGCGGCCGCCTTCGACCCCGTCCGGATCGAGGTCTTCCTGACGGGCATGCTCCCCGGCACCCACCTGTGGGGCGGCCGGCCCCGGCTGTACGTGGCCTCGCTCGGCCTGATCCTCGCCGGGTCCTTCCTCCTCAACTCGGCCGTCGCGCGCAGGACCCGCCTGGTGTGGGCGGCGGCGGCCCTGCTCGTCGTCCTCTCCTTCCAGTTCCCGCCCACCCAGTACGTGTGGCACGGGCTGGCGGTGCCGAACGGCAACCCGTACCGCGAGACCTTCGTCTTCAGCGGCATGCTGGTGGTCATCGCCTGGCTCTCCCTGGCCAACCGGCCGCGCCCGCCGCACCTGGCGCTGGCCGCCGCCCTGCTGGTCGGCGCCGCCTTCGTGCTGCGCCAGACGGACGACTTCGGCGGCGCCACCTGGCCGGCCGTCCTGGGCGGCGGCGCGGTGTCCCTCCTCGCCCTCGTCCTGCTGGCACTGGGCGAGAAGCACCGGGTACTGGTCCCCGTGGCCGCGCTCCTCATGATCGGCGTCGTCTTCGCCGAATCCACCGCCGCCGCGGTCAACGCGGACGAGCGCCGCGCCCGCGAACGCTGGGCGAAGCCGATCGCCACCTCCGGCCGGTCGATCACGAACCACTTCGACGCCGTCCGCTCGGTCGAAGGCTGGCCCGCGTACCGCACCGACTCGGGCACCCCGCAGACCTCGTACAACGACGCCCTCGCCCTCCACGCGGAAGGCCCGCAGTACTACAGCAGCTACCTGCCCGAGACCACGTACCAGGCCCTCGAACCCCTCGGCTACGGCTACAAGAACGACGGCCGGACCTTCTTCAGCGCCGACAACCCCGTCCTGGACGCGATCTTCTCCATCGGCGCCCGGGCCGAACCGGGCCCCGAGAAGAACAGCTGGACGGCCCGCACCTTCCCCACCCCGCCCCTGGTCACCGTCCGCAGCACCCCGTACGCCTCCCCCAACCCACCGGCCAGCGTCTACGCCCACCAGGAACAGGTCCTCGGCGCCACCGTCTACGAGGTCCCGCCCGTCGCCCGTGGCGGCACCGCCGCGAAACAGCGGTACACCGCCGAGTGCGCCCCCGGCTCCGAAGCCTTCTGGTACTCGCCCCAGCTGTACGGCACCTTCTCCTTCGGAGGCACCGAGAAGCCCCTGGAGGACCGGATGGCCGGGGTCGTCCGCCTCGGCGAGGTCCCCGCCTCCGGCCGGGTCGACGTCACCGTGCGGACCCGTACCCGGGGCGGCACCGCCGGCGCGCACCCCGTCGGCTGCCTGGACCGGGCCGCGCTCGCCACGACGGTCGGCCGCCTCACCGTCACGGGCGCCACCCGGGTCACCGCGGGCGGCCACACCATCGAGGCCACCCTCCCGAAAGGGACCTCCGGCACCGCCGTCTTCGCGATGACCGCCGTCCCCGGCTGGCAGTGCTCGGCCCCGGTGAAGAGCTTCCACGGCCTGGTCTCCCTGGCCATCCCACAGGGCACGGACAAGGTCTCCTGCACCTTCACCCCCAAGGGCCTCACCCCCGGCCTGGCCGGCGCCACCCTCGCCCTCCTGGCCCTGACCTCGGCCACCGTGGCCGGCCTTCGCCGCCGCCGCACCGGGGCCTGACCCCGGCCGGGCCCGGTCCACACTGTGCCCGATCCACGGCATGAAGAAGCCCCCCGCCTCTCCTCTCGGAGCGGCGGGGGGCTTCTTCGTACTACCTACTGTCCAGCGACTCAGCCGTGCTGTGCCCTATGACGACTGACTTCGTCAGCCGTTGTAGGGGCCGTAGTCGTAGTCCTCCAGCGGGACAGCCTGGCCGGAGCCGGTGCCGAAGGGCGAGTAGTCGATGTCGTCGTAGCCGACGGCCGAGTACATCGCGGCCTTGGCTTCCTCGGTCGGCTCGACCCGGATGTTGCGGTAGCGGGCGAGGCCCGTACCGGCCGGGATGAGCTTACCGATGATGACGTTCTCCTTGAGGCCGATCAGGGAGTCGGACTTGGCGTTGATCGCCGCGTCCGTCAGAACCCTGGTCGTCTCCTGGAAGGACGCCGCCGACAGCCAGGACTCGGTCGCGAGCGAGGCCTTGGTGATACCCATCAGCTGCGGACGGCCGGAGGCGGGGTGACCGCCCTCGGTGACCACACGACGGTTCTCGGTCTCGAACTTCGACCGCTCGACGAGCTCGCCCGGCAGGAGCTCCGCGTCGCCGGACTCGATGATCGTCACGCGGCGCAGCATCTGCCGGATGATGATCTCGATGTGCTTGTCGTGGATCGACACGCCCTGCGAGTTGTAGACCTTCTGGACTTCGCCGACCAGGTGGACCTGGACCGCACGCTGGCCGAGGATGCGCAGCACGTCGTGCGGATTGGTGGCACCCATGGTCAGCTTCTGGCCGACCTCGACGTGGTCGCCCTCGCCGACGATGACCTTGGCGCGCTTGGAGATCGGGAAGGCCGTCTCCTCGCTGCCGTCGTCGGGCGTGATGACGATCTTCTTCGTCTTCTCGGTCTCCTCGATCCGCACGCGGCCGGCGGCCTCGGAGATCGGGGCGACACCCTTCGGGGTACGGGCCTCGAAGAGCTCGACGACACGCGGCAGACCCTGCGTGATGTCGTCACCGGCCACACCACCGGTGTGGAAGGTACGCATCGTCAGCTGGGTACCGGGCTCACCGATGGACTGGGCGGCGATGATGCCGACCGCCTCACCGATGTCGACCAGCTTGCCGGTGGCGAGCGAGCGTCCGTAGCAGAAGGCACAGGTGCCGACCGCGGACTCACAGGTCAGGACCGAGCGGGTCTTGACCTCCTCGACGCCGTTGGCGACCAGGGCGTCGATGAGCACGTCACCGAGGTCGACGTTGGCCGGCGCGATGACCTTGCCGTCGATGACGACGTCTTCGGCCAGCATGCGGGCGTAGATCGAGGTCTCGACGTCGTCGGCCTTGCGCAGCGCGCCGTCCTCGCCGCGAACGGCGATCTTCAGCTTCAGGCCGCGCTCGGTGCCGCAGTCCTCCTCGCGGATGATGACGTCCTGCGAGACGTCCACCAGACGACGGGTGAGGTAACCCGAGTCGGCGGTACGCAGGGCGGTGTCCGCCAGACCCTTACGGGCACCGTGCGTGGAGATGAAGTACTCCAGAACGGTGAGGCCCTCACGGAAGGACGCCTTGATCGGACGCGGGATGGTCTCGTTCTTCGCGTTCGACACCAGACCACGCATACCGGCGATCTGTCGCATCTGCATCATGTTTCCTCGGGCACCCGAGTCAACCATCATGAAGATGGGGTTCGTCTTGGGGAAGTTCGCGTTCATCGCCTCGGCAACCTCGTTGGTCGCCTTGGTCCAGATCGCGATGAGCTCCTGCGTGCGCTCGTCCTTGGTGATCAGACCGCGCTCGTACTGCTTCTGGACCTTCTCGTCCAGCTCCTCGTAGCCCTTGACGATGGCCTTCTTGGCCTCGGGCACGACGACGTCGGAGATGGCCACGGTGACGCCCGAACGGGTCGCCCAGTGGAAGCCGGCCGCCTTCAGGTTGTCGAGCGTCGCCGCCACGATCACCTTGGGGTAGCGCTCCGCCAGGTCGTTGACGATCTCGGAGAGCTGCTTCTTGCCCACCGAGTAGTCGACGAACGGGTAGTCCTCGGGCAGCAGCTCGTTGAAGAGCGCGCGGCCCAGGGTCGTACGCAGACGGAAGCTGTCGCCCGCCTGGAACTCCTGCTCGCCTTCATCGGCGACCGGGTGCACCCAGCCACGCGGCGGGATGGTGCCCACCGGGAAGCGGATGTCCACGGCCGACTGGAGAGCAAGCTCGCCGTTGTCGAACGCCATGGTCGCCTCGGCGGTCGAGCCGAACGCACGGCCCTCGCCCTTGACGTCACGGAGCTCGCCGTCGGTGGTGAGGAAGAACAGACCCAGCACCATGTCCTGGGTCGGCATGGTGACGGGACGACCGTCTGCCGGCTTCAGGATGTTGTTCGAGGACAGCATCAGGATGCGGGCCTCGGCCTGCGCCTCTGCCGAAAGCGGCAGGTGCACGGCCATCTGGTCACCGTCGAAGTCCGCGTTGAACGCGGTGCAGACGAGCGGGTGGATCTGGATGGCCTTGCCTTCGACCAGCTGGGGCTCGAAGGCCTGGATGCCGAGGCGGTGCAGCGTGGGCGCACGGTTCAGCAGAACCGGGTGCTCGGCGATGACCTCTTCGAGCACGTCGTAGACGACCGTGCGGCCGCGCTCGACCATGCGCTTCGCCGACTTGATGTTCTGCGCGTGGTTCAGGTCGACCAGGCGCTTCATCACGAACGGCTTGAAGAGCTCCAGCGCCATGGCCTTGGGCAGACCACACTGGTGCAGCTTCAGCTGCGGACCGACGACGATCACGGAACGCGCGGAGTAGTCCACGCGCTTGCCGAGGAGGTTCTGACGGAATCGACCCTGCTTGCCCTTGAGCATGTCGCTCAGGGACTTCAGCGGGCGGTTACCGGGACCGGTGACCGGGCGACCACGACGACCGTTGTCGAAGAGGGCGTCGACGGCCTCCTGAAGCATGCGCTTCTCGTTGTTCACGATGATCTCGGGGGCACCGAGGTCGAGAAGGCGCTTCAGACGGTTGTTGCGGTTGATCACGCGGCGGTACAGGTCGTTCAGGTCGGAGGTCGCGAAGCGGCCACCGTCCAGCTGCACCATCGGACGCAGGTCCGGCGGGATCACCGGCACGCAGTCCAGAACCATGCCCTTGGGCTTGTTGCTGGTCTGCAGGAACGCGGAGACGACCTTGAGGCGCTTGAGCGCACGGGTCTTCTTCTGGCCCTTGCCGGTACGGATGATCTCGCGGAGGCGCTCGGCCTCTTCGTCGAGGTCGAAGGACTCCAGACGCTTCTGGAGCGCCGCGGCGCCCATGCAGCCGTCGAAGTACGTACCGAAGCGGTCGCGCAGCTCGCGGTAGAGCAGCTCGTCGCCCTCGAGGTCCTGGACCTTGAGGTTCTTGAAGCGGGCCCACACCTCGTCGAGGCGGTCGATCTCGCGCTGGGCGCGGTCACGGAGCTGCTTCATCTCGCGCTCGGCACCTTCGCGCACCTTGCGGCGTACGTCGGCCTTGGCGCCCTCGGCCTCGAGCTCGGCCAGGTCGGTCTCGAGCTTCTTGGCACGGCCTTCGAGGTCCGAGTCGCGTCGGTTCTCGATCTGCTGGCGCTCGACGGAGACGTGCGCCTCCAGGGACGGGAGGTCGCGGGTGCGGCGCTCGTCGTCCACGAACGTGATCATGTACGCGGCGAAGTAGATGACCTTTTCGAGGTCCTTCGGCGCGAGGTCCAGCAGGTATCCGAGGCGCGACGGGACGCCCTTGAAGTACCAGATGTGGGTGACGGGAGCGGCAAGCTCGATGTGGCCCATCCGCTCGCGACGCACCTTGGCGCGCGTGACTTCGACGCCACAACGCTCACAGATGATGCCCTTGAAGCGGACACGCTTGTACTTACCGCAGTAGCACTCCCAGTCCCGGGTCGGACCGAAGATCTTCTCGCAGAAGAGTCCGTCCTTCTCGGGCTTGAGGGTGCGGTAGTTGATGGTCTCCGGCTTCTTGACCTCGCCGTGGGACCAGGTTCGGATGTCGTCCGCGGTGGCAAGGCCGATCCGCAGCTCGTCGAAGAAGTTGACGTCGAGCACTGTGCGTCAATCCCTCTTTCGGGGTCGAGTCTCAATCATGGTCTGAACGGTCCCGGGGATGACGGGGGGCTCTTGAGCGAGCCCCCCGTCAGGCCCGTCAGACCTCTTCGACGCTGCTCGGCTCACGCCGGGACAGGTCGATACCGAGCTCCTCCGCCGCGCGGAAGACGTCCTCGTCGGTGTCGCGCATCTCGATGGACATGCCGTCCGAGGACAGCACCTCCACGTTGAGGCAGAGCGACTGCATTTCCTTGATGAGCACCTTGAAGGACTCGGGAATGCCCGGCTCGGGGATGTTCTCGCCCTTGACGATGGCCTCGTAGACCTTCACGCGGCCGGTCACGTCATCGGACTTGATGGTCAGCAGCTCCTGGAGGGCGTAAGCGGCGCCATAAGCCTCGAGCGCCCACACCTCCATCTCACCGAAGCGCTGGCCACCGAACTGCGCCTTACCACCCAGCGGCTGCTGCGTGATCATCGAGTACGGACCGGTCGACCGAGCGTGGAGCTTGTCATCGACCAGGTGGTGGAGCTTCAGGATGTACATGTAGCCGATCGAGACCGGCTCCGGGAACGGCTCGCCGGAGCGGCCGTCGAACAGGTGTGCCTTGCCGGTCGGGAGGACCAGACGGTCCCCGTCGCGGTTCGGGATGGTGTGCTCGAACAGGCCGGAGATCTCGTCCTCACGGGCACCGTCGAACACCGGGGTGGCGACGTTGGTGCCGGGCTCGACGCGGTCGGCGCCGATGGCCTTCAGTCGCTCGGCCCACTCCTCGCCGAGACCGGAGACGTCCCAGCCGCGGCTGGCGAGCCAGCCGAGGTGGATCTCCAGGACCTGTCCCGGGTTCATTCGGGACGGGACACCCAGCGGGTTCAGGATGATGTCGACCGGCGTGCCGTCCTCAAGGAAGGGCATGTCCTCGATCGGAAGGATCTTGGAGATGACACCCTTGTTGCCGTGGCGGCCGGCGAGCTTGTCACCGTCGGTGATCTTGCGCTTCTGGGCGACGTAGACGCGGACCAGCTGGTTCACGCCCGGGGGAAGCTCGTCGCCCTCCTCGCGGTCGAAGACGCGGACACCGATGACCTTGCCGATCTCACCGTGAGGAACCTTGAGCGAGGTGTCACGCACCTCGCGGGCCTTCTCACCGAAGATCGCGCGGAGCAGGCGCTCTTCCGGGGTCAGCTCGGTCTCGCCCTTGGGCGTGACCTTGCCGACCAGGATGTCGCCGGCGACTACGTCCGCACCGATGCGGATGATGCCGCGCTCGTCGAGGTCCGCCAGGACCTCCTCGGAGACGTTCGGGATGTCCCGGGTGATCTCCTCGGGGCCCAGCTTGGTGTCACGGGCATCGACCTCGTGCTCCTCGATGTGGATCGAGGAGAGGACGTCGTCCTGTACGAGGCGCTGCGACAGGATGATCGCGTCCTCGTAGTTGTGACCTTCCCAGGGCATGAACGCGACGAGCAGGTTCTTACCGAGGGCCATTTCGCCCTCTTCGGTCGCAGGACCGTCGGCGAGGACCTGGGACTCGATGATCCGGTCACCCTCGTTGACGATGACCTTCTGGTTGACCGAGGTGCCCTGGTTCGAGCGGGAGAACTTGGCGACGCGGTACGTGGTGTACGTGCCGTCGTCGTTGGCGACGGTGATGTAGTCGGCCGAGACCTCCTGGACGACACCGTCCTTCTCCGCACGGATCGAGTCACCGGCGTCGACCGCACAGCGGTACTCCATGCCGGTGCCGACGAGCGGCGCCTCCGCCTTGATGAGCGGAACGGCCTGGCGCATCATGTTCGCGCCCATGAGGGCACGGTTGGCGTCGTCGTGCTCCAGGAAGGGGATCATCGCGGTCGCGACGGACACCATCTGGCGCGGGGAGACGTCCATGTAGTCGACGTCGTCGCCGGCGATGTAGTCGATCTCGCCGCCACGACGACGAACCAGCACGCGGTTCTCGGTGAAGCGCATGTCGTCGGACAGGCCGGCGTTGGCCTGGGCGATGACGAAGCGGTCTTCCTCGTCGGCCGTCAGGTAGTCGACCTCGTCGGTGACGACACCCTCGATGACCTTGCGGTACGGGGTCTCGACGAAGCCGAACGCGTTGACGCGGCCGTAGGACGCGAGCGAGCCGATCAGACCGATGTTCGGGCCTTCAGGGGTCTCGATCGGGCACATGCGGCCGTAGTGCGACGGGTGGACGTCTCGGACCTCGAAGCCGGCCCGCTCACGGGACAGACCACCCGGGCCAAGCGCCGACAGACGGCGCTTGTGGGTGAGACCCGACAGCGGGTTGTTCTGGTCCATGAACTGCGACAGCTGGCTGGTGCCGAAGAACTCCTTGATGGAGGCGACGACCGGCCGGATGTTGATCAGGGTCTGCGGCGTGATCGCCTCGACGTCCTGGGTCGTCATCCGCTCGCGGACGACGCGCTCCATACGAGCCAGACCCGTACGGACCTGGTTCTGGATGAGCTCGCCGACGTTGCGCAGACGACGGTTGCCGAAGTGGTCGATGTCGTCGGTCTCGACGACGATCGAACGACCCGACTCACCGACGGTCTCGGTCTCACCGGCGTGCAGCTTGACCAGGTACTTGATGGTCGCGATGACGTCGTCGGTGGTGAGCACGCCGGCGTCCAGCGGCTCGTCCGCGCCGAGCTTCTTGTTCACCTTGTAGCGGCCGACCTTCGCGAGGTCGTAGCGCTTCGGGTTGAAGTAGAGGTTCTCGAGCAGCGTCTGAGCGGCCTCGCGGGTCGGCGGTTCGCCCGGACGCAGCTTGCGGTAGATGTCGAGCAGCGCGTCGTCCTGGCCCTGGGTGTGGTCCTTCTCCAGGGTGGCGCGCATGGACTCGTACTGGCCGAACTCCTCCATGATCTGCTCGGTGGTCCAGCCGAGAGCCTTCAGGAGAACGGTGACGGACTGCTTGCGCTTGCGGTCGATGCGAACACCGACCATGTCGCGCTTGTCGATCTCCATCTCGAGCCAGGCACCCCGGGAAGGGATGATCTTGGCGGCGAAGATGTCCTTGTCGGACGTCTTGTCGATGGAGGAGTCGAAGTAGACACCGGGGGAACGGACGAGCTGCGACACGACGACACGCTCGGTGCCGTTGATGACGAAGGTGCCCTTGTTGGTCATGAGCGGGAAATCGCCCATGAAGACCGTCTGAGACTTGATCTCTCCGGTCTCGTTGTTCGTGAACTCGGCAGTGACGAAAAGCGGCGCCGCGTACGTGAAGTCGCGGTCCTTGCACTCGTCGACCGAGTTCTTCGCCGGCTCGAAACGGTGGTCGCGGAACGTCAGCGACATCGACCCGGAGAAGTCCTCGATCGGCGAGATCTCCTCGAAGATCTCTTCCAGACCGGACTTGGTGGGAACGTCCTGTCCGCTCTCAAGCGCCGACTCGACGCGAGACTTCCAGGCGGCGTTGCCGAGCAGCCAGTCAAAGCTCTCGGTCTGCAGCGCCAGGAGGTTCGGAACCTCGAGGGGCTCCTTGATCTTTGCAAAGGAGATGCGCAGCGGGGCGGTGCTGGCACCGTTGTTCGTATTGGTCGAGGCGTTGCGCGAGGCGGCCAAGAGGGGGTCCTTCCGAGGGCTCGGACTCACTACGCGCGTACCGGTCCCAGCTGACACAGAAGACAAGCGCCCCCCATCTGGTCAAAGGACCAGCTCAGGGCCGTTCAATCAAGTGTGCTCATGCGTGGGCATGCCCCTGGCGACGGGCAGGGGGCAGCTAACAGGCAGCGCAAAGGGTCAGTGTAGCCACTAGGCTCACTGATGTCCAGACCAGGTCTCCGGAAACCGGCAACAGGCCTTCCCCATGTCGTTTAAACAACCGTGCGTCCCGCTCGGCTCCGCATACAGAGCGCGTAACAGTACTGCCCTCTTCGTAGTCGATCCATGCCCGATGTGGACCCGATCCATGCCTCGGATCCCGGATCGGGCCTGCCGATCTCACGACGGATCTGAGAATTGCGCGCCGCGTCCCGTTCGTCAAGGCCCCCTGCTCCGAGCGGATCATCGAAGGACCCTGCCGCAGAGCAACGAAGATCACCCTACTCCCCAACGAGACAGGGGCAAGTCAGGCACTCCGGGTACGCCAAAGGGCGACCACCCTTACGGGTGATCGCCCTTGGTTGGGGCCTCAGAGAGGCCCCAGAGGTGTTACTTGACCTCGACGGACGCGCCAGCGGCCTTGAGGGTCTCGGCGGCCTTCTCAGCGGCCTCCTTGGCGACCTTCTCGAGGACGGGCTTCGGAGCGCCGTCGACGAGGTCCTTGGCCTCCTTCAGGCCGAGGGAGGTCAGCTCGCGCACGACCTTGATGACCTGGATCTTCTTGTCACCGGCGGCGGTGAGGATGACGTCGAACTCGTCCTGCTCCTCAGCGGCCTCAGCGGCAACCGGGGCACCCGGACCGGCAACGGCGACGGCCGCGGCGGCGGTGACGTCGAACTTCTCCTCGAACGCCTTCACGAACTCGGAGAGCTCGATGAGGGTGAGCTCCTCGAACTGAGCGAGCAGGTCTTCCTGGCTGAGCTTCGCCATGATGGGCGATCCTTCCACTAAATCGGCAGGTGCCGGATGTATATAGAGGCGGGCGTAACGGCCCGCTTTGACCCACGCACTAGGCGGCGTGGATCAGTGCGCGAGCCGAATTACTCGGCACCGCCCTGCTCGGCGAGCTTGACGCGAAGCGCTTCCGCAGTGCGGACGAACTTCGACGGCAGCGCCTGGAAGAGCGAGGCAGCCTGAGACTGCTTGCCCTTGAACGCGCCGGCCAGCTTGCTGAGCAGAACCTCGCGGGACTCGAGGTCCGCAAGCTTCTTGATCTCATCGGCGGTGAGCGCCTTACCATCAAGGACACCCGCCTTGATGATGAGGTTCGGGTTTTCCTTGGCGAAGTCACGCAGGCTCTTCGCCGACTCCACCGGGTCACCGGTGATGAAGGCGACCGCGGTGGGACCAGCGAAGTGCTCGTCCAGCGCGGTGATCCCGGCCTGGTTGGCCGCAATCTTGGTCAGCGTGTTCTTCACCACGGCGTACTGGGCGTTCTCACCGAGAGAGCGACGCAGCGTCTTGAGCTGCGCGACGGTGAGACCCCGGTACTCGGTCAGCACGGCGGCGTTCGAGTCGCGGAACTGGTCCGTGAGCTCGGCTACCGCGGCAGCCTTGTTGGGCGTCGGCATAGTGCGTCGGCCTCCTTCCGGGTGATGAGGACCGCTCAGAAGGGGCATAAACACGAAACGCCCCGGCGCAGGCGCCAGGGCGTAGCTCAACCAGAACGAGTCCGGGAACTTTCCTTGAACACCTGCGCAGGACGTCCGCGGTTAGCGGATCCTTCGGCCACCGCACCCTTGCAGGCACGGCAACGACCAGCGGTCTTTGGCTTCTCCGGAAGAGTACGTGACCGTTCGCCGGTCAGGCAAATCGGTCAGCCCTGGGCCGGCGGCCGGCCCCCGGGTCAGGCCCCCGCGCCCGCCCCGCCCATCTCCTTGAGCATGCCGAAGAGGTCGAAGGTCTCGCCGTCGGCCGGCGTCTGCACGGTGGCCGCCGAGCCGTAGTCCGAGTAGTAGGCGTCCAGGTCCACCTTGCCGCCGGCCATCTCCATGGAGACGCTCATGCGGACCGGGTACCCCTCCTTGTTGACCCAGAGGTTCGTGTCGTAGCCCTTGAGGCCGGTCTTCCTGACCTTTTCGACCAGCTCCGTGCGGTCGGCCTCGGACAGCACCTTGGAGGACTCGTTGGCAGCGAGCATCTCCTCGAAGCTCAGCGTGCCCTGGTAGCGCTCCGCGCTCACGCCCTCGACCTGCTCGGTACCGACGTGCTTGAGGTTCTTCGAGTCGAGCAGCAGCGCGATCTGCTGTGCCGGGTCCTGGTTCATGTTGCCCATGCCGCCGAGGTCGGCAGAGCCCGCGCCCCCGGCCTGCGCGGCGGCGTTCAGGTCCAGCTTCATCCAGCGCTTGCCGTCCAGCTGGGCGGCGTTCGCGGTGCCCATGTCCATGTACATGACGTTGTTCGCGACCACCATGCGGATGGCGTCGGGGGCCTCCCCGCCGCCCATGGCCGCGAGGCCCTTGAACATCGAGCCCTTCATGGTGATGTCCATGACGGCCGGGTCCCACCCCTGGACCCCGGACAGCTCCATCGTGCCGCCACCGGCCTTGCTGTCCGCCGGCAGCGACATCGTCATGCGGACCTTGGCCGACTTCGCCGCCGCCGTCTTCTTGTAGGCGGCCTGGACGACCTCGACGGGGCTCTGCTTCGCCGAGACCGGAGACTGGGCCGCGGGCCCGTCTGCGGCCTTCGTAGCACCGTCCTGACATCCCGCGACGCCGGCCATGACGGTGGCCGCGGCCACCGAGACACCGGCACGCGTCCATACGGACTTCTTCTTCATTTCCCACCCCTTGGGTACTGCACTGCGGAACCATCGCGAACTACCTGCACATCGCAGGCAACTCACTGTGAACCACTCGGGGATCGCCTGTCGAGCAGGTTAGGGCTCGAGCCGGCGACGTCCACTGACAAAAAATCCGGGCCCCCCGCCCCCTGGAAAGGGGGCGAAGGGCCCGGATTCGGCCGTTCAGCGAGCCGTGAGGCTCAGAGCCCGAAGGCCCGGGGCTGATCAGACCGCGGCCGGGTCTTCCTCGACGAGGAGGTTCCGGGTGCGGTTGGAGTCCAGCAGGATGCCGGGACCCATGGTGGTGCTGAGGGCGGCCTTCTTGATGTAGCGGCCCTTCGCGGCGGACGGCTTCAGACGAAGGATCTCGTCCAGGGCCGCGCCGTAGTTCTCGACGAGCTGCTCATCGGAGAAGGAGACCTTGCCGATGATGAAGTGCAGGTTCGAGTGCTTGTCGACGCGGAACTCGATCTTGCCACCCTTGATCTCGGTGACAGCCTTCGCGACGTCCATCGTGACGGTGCCGGTCTTCGGGTTCGGCATCAGGCCACGGGGACCGAGCACGCGGCCGAGGCGGCCGACCTTGCCCATGAGGTCCGGCGTGGCGACAACGGCGTCGAACTCGTTGAGGCGGTTGCCCTTGGCGATCTCGTTGATGAGCTCGTCGTCGCCGACAATGTCGGCGCCGGCGGCTTCCGCGGCCGCAGCACGGTCACCGGTCGCGAAGACCAGGACCCGGGCGGTCTTGCCGGTGCCGTGCGGGAGGTTCACGGTGCCGCGGACCATCTGGTCGGCCTTGCGCGGGTCTACACCCAGGCGGAAGGCGACCTCGACGGTGCTGTCGAACTTGGTCGCGGAGGTCTCCTTGGCGACACGGACGGCCTCGAGCGGGGCGTACAGCTTGTCCCGGTCGACCTTGGCGTCCGCAGCGCGGAGAGTCTTGCTGCGCTTCACTTCTGCTCCTGTGTTGTGATCAGGCATGGAGTCGTGGTGCGGACCAGCGCTTGGCCCTACCACTGTGGTGCTGGGGGGTGGCTGAATCAGCCTTCGACCGTGATGCCCATCGAACGCGCGGTGCCGGCGATGATCTTCTCGGCCGCGTCGATGTCGTTGGCGTTCAGGTCAGGCATCTTGAGCGTGGCGATCTCGCGAACCTGGTCACGCGTAAGCTTCGCGACCTTCGTCTTGTGCGGCTCGCCAGAGCCCTTCTCCACACCGGCGCTCTTCAGGATGAGGCGCGCGGCCGGCGGCGTCTTGGTGATGAAGGTGAAGGAGCGGTCGTCGTAGACCGTGATCTCCACCGGCACGACCATGCCACGCTGCGACTCGGTCGCGGCGTTGTAGGCCTTGCAGAACTCCATGATGTTGACGCCGTGCTGACCGAGCGCGGGGCCGACCGGCGGTGCCGGGTTGGCCGCGCCGGCCTTGATCTGGAGCTTGATAAGCCCCGTGACCTTCTTCTTCTTGGGAGGCATTGCTCTCTCCGGGTCCTAGTGAGAGTTTTTCGCCGCCAATCCGGTCATCCGGATGGAGGCATACCGCACCACGATAACGGGTATCGGTGCGAGGCTGAAAACCGAGCAGGTCAGACCGCCCGCGAGGGGGCAATCTGACCTGTCCGGAAGCGGTGAGTCAGAGACCTGAAGCCGAGGGCTCAGTTCTTCTGGATCTGGTCGAAGCTGAGCTCGACCGGGGTCTCGCGGCCGAAGATCTCGACGAGACCCTTGACCTTCTTCGAGTCCGGGTTGATCTCGTTGATGGTCGCCTGCAGCGTCGCGAACGGGCCGTCGGTAACGGTGACCGAGTCGCCGACCTCGAAGTCCAGGACCTCGATGGCGCGCTTGACGGAGGGCGCCGGCAGGCCGGCCTCTTCCGCGGCCAGCTTGGCGGCCTTCTCCTGCAGCTCCGGAGCGAGCATCTTGACGATCTCGTCCAGGGTCAGCGGGTACGGGTCGTACGCGTTGCCCACGAAGCCGGTGACGCCGGGGGTGTTGCGGACGACGCCCCAGGACTCGTTCGTCAGATCCATGCGGACGAGAACGTAACCGGGCAGCTTGTTCTGCCGGACGTTCTTGCGCTCGCCGTTCTTGATCTGGACGATCTCTTCCTCGGGCACCTCGGCCTGGTAGATGAAGTCCTCGACGTTGAGCGAGACGGCGCGCTGCTCCAGGTTGGCCTTCACGCGCTTCTCGTAGCCGGCGTAGGTGTGGATGACGTACCACTCGCCGGGCAGGAGGCGCAGCTCTTCGCGCAGGGCCTGGATGGGGTCGACGGGCTCGGCGGGCTCGGCGTCGGCGGCCTCTTCGGCCTCCGCGTCGTCAGCCTCGGCCTCGACGGCGTCGTCGTCGGAAGCCTCGTGGGCCTCGTCCTCGTCGGCGTCCTCCGAGTCGTCGGCCTCTTCGGCGTCGGCCTCTTCGGTGGCGTCGTCGTCAGCGTCCTCGGAGTCGGCTTCGGCGTCGACCTCATCCTCGACGTGCAGCGCAGCCTCTTCGGCGGCGACACCCGCCTCGGCGTCGGCGAGCTCGGCCTCGTCCGGGTCCACAGCGTCTGCAGCCTCGACGATGTCGAGCTCGTCCTCGACGGACTCGACGGAGTCGGGGCTCACGTTCAGGTTCGGGTCAGACACGGTGGCTGCTTCTTCCTGGATACAAAAGGTGGTCGAACATGCGAAAACGGGCGGCACCCATCAAGGCGCCGCCCTCCGCGGGGATCAGCCGAAGACGAACTTGATGGCTTCCTGGAACCCATAGTCAATCACGGTCACCAGACCGATCATGATGACGACGAAGACAATCACCACAGAGGTGTAGGTCGTCAGCTGGTTGCGAGTGGGCCAAACAACCTTGCGGAGTTCCGCGACGATCTGGCGGTAGAACAGCGCGAGACGACCCAGAGGGCCCTTCTTACCGCGCTTGCCGCCCTTGCGGGCCTTCTTCTCGCGAGTGTCATCCTCGGCGTCAGGCATGTCGATGGAGCCCAGGGCGTCCGTCACGTCTCTCACCTGAATCCGGGTCGTGGCCGTAGCCGCGCCCGGTTGCGCCGCACGGCACTGCATCTAAGTACGTACCTGCGCACACACTTCCGAGAAGGAGTGTGGAGCAGGGCCGGAGGGACTCGAACCCCCAACCGCTGGTTTTGGAGACCAGTGCTCTACCAATTGAGCTACGACCCTTTGCGTCCCTCAACCTACCGCATCCAGGCGAGTGCACGGTGTGCTCACGCTCTGCAGCGGTTGACGAGGGCCAACGACGGTTGAGTGTACGTGGTCCGGGCCCTGACGTCGAACAGCACCGTCCGGAGAGCCTCCGTCCGGTAACTGAAACGGAGTGCGGCGCTCGTTTCGCGTCTGGGACGATTGGCCGCATGACCTCTGAAACGCCTTCCGCCGAGCGCCGCGTATCCGCCCGTATCGGTGCCATCTCCGAGTCCGCCACCCTCGCCGTCGACGCCAAGGCCAAGGCCCTCAAGGCCGCCGGGCGTCCGGTGATCGGTTTCGGAGCCGGCGAGCCCGACTTCCCGACCCCGGACTACATCGTCGACGCCGCGGTCGAGGCCTGCCGCAACCCCAAGTACCACCGCTACACGCCGGCCGGCGGTCTGCCCGAGCTGAAGGCCGCCATCGCCGCGAAGACGCTGCGCGACTCCGGCTACGAGGTCGACGCGTCCCAGGTCCTGGTGACCAACGGCGGCAAGCAGGCGATCTACGAGGCGTTCGCGGCCATCCTGGACCCGGGTGACGAGGTCATCGTCCCGGCGCCGTACTGGACCACGTACCCGGAGTCGATCCGTCTCGCGGGCGGCGTCCCGGTCGAGGTCGTCGCCGACGAGACCACCGGCTACCGCGTCTCCGTCGAGCAGCTCGAAGCGGCCCGCACCGAGCGCACGAAGGTCGTCCTCTTCGTCTCCCCGTCGAACCCGACCGGCGCCGTCTACTCCGAGGCCGACGCCGAGGCGATCGGCCGCTGGGCCGTCGAGCACGGCCTGTGGGTCCTGACCGACGAGATCTACGAGCACCTCGTCTACGGCGACGCGAAGTTCGTCTCGCTCCCCGCGATCGTTCCCGAGCTGGCCGACAAGTGCATCGTCGTCAACGGCGTCGCCAAGACGTACGCGATGACCGGCTGGCGGGTGGGCTGGATCGTCGGCCCGAAGGACGTGGTCAAGGCCGCGACCAACCTCCAGTCGCACGCCACCTCCAACGTCTCCAACGTGGCCCAGGTCGCGGCGCTGGCCGCCGTCTCCGGCAACCTGGACGCCGTCCACGCGATGCGCACCGCCTTCGACCGCCGCCGCCAGACGATCGTGCGGATGCTGAACGAGATCGAGGGCGTCTTCTGCCCGACCCCCGAGGGCGCGTTCTACGTCTACCCCGCGGTCAAGGACGTCCTCGGCAAGGAGATCCGCGGCAAGCGCCCGCAGACCTCCGTCGAGCTCGCGGCCCTGATCCTGGACGAGGCCGAGGTCGCGGTCGTCCCCGGCGAGGCCTTCGGCACCCCCGGCTACCTCCGCCTCTCCTACGCCCTGGGCGACGAGGACCTGGTCGAGGGCGTCTCCCGCATCCAGAAGCTCCTCGCGGAGGCCAAGGCCTGAGCCTCCGGCGGTTCGGCAGCCAGACCCTGAGCGGCGGTTCCCTTGCGGGGGAGCCGCCGCTCAGGCGTTTTCGGCCCCGGCCCGCCTGCGGGGTGCCGCTGCGCGGGGCGTGTCCCCTACCCGCCCTTCGCCCGTTCCCCGGGGCTCCGCCCAGACCCCGCGCCGAGGCTGGAACGTTCGGCCACGCGGCGTTCACGTCCGGGCCGACGGCGGCCAAATCCAGCCCCGCCGGCGTTTGAGGCGCGGGTCCGGGCGGCGCCCGGAAGGCCTCGCGCAGCGGCTCCCCACTCCCCCTCCGGGCCCGCTCATGCGTTCGCGCAAGCCCCCGATAGGTAAAACCCCCTCCCGCCGGGGGCGGCCGTACGGCAGGATCAACAAATGGAGCACGTACGCGATCTCACGCTTCTGCCGAAAGCCCACCTCCACCTGCACTTCACCGGCTCGATGCGCCCGTCGACGCTGCTGGAGCTCGCCGACAAGTACGGCGTCCGCCTCCCGGACGCCCTCACCTCCGCCGAGCCACCGAAACTCCGTGCCACCGACGAACGCGGCTGGTTCCGCTTCCAGCGGCTCTACGACGCCGCCCGGTCCTGCCTCCGCGAGCCCGACGACATCCGCCGCCTGGTCCGCGAGGCCGCGGAGGAAGACGTGCGCGACGGCAGCGGCTGGCTGGAGATCCAGGTGGATCCCACCTCCTACGCCCCCCTCCTCGGCGGGATGATCCCGGCCGTCGAGATCATCCTCGACGCCGTGGACGCCGCCTCCCGCGAGACCGGCCTCGGCATGCGCGTCCTCATCGCCGCCAACCGCATGAAGCACCCCCTCGACGCCCGCACCCTGGCCCGGCTCGCCGTCCGCTACGCCGACCGCGGCATCGTCGGGTTCGGCCTCTCCAACGACGAGCGCCGCGGCATGGCCCGCGACTTCGACCGGGCCTTCGCCATCGCCCGCGAGGGCGGACTGCTCGCGGCCCCGCACGGCGGCGAGCTCACCGGCCCCTCCTCCGTCCGCGACTGCCTCGACGATCTGCACGCCGCCCGCATCGGGCACGGCGTACGGGCCGCCGAGGATCCCCGCCTGCTCAAGCGGCTCGCCGACCGACAGATCACCTGTGAGGTCTGCCCGGCGTCCAACGTCGCCCTCGGGGTCTACGAACGCCACGAGGACGTCCCGCTGCGCACCCTCTTCGAGGCCGGGGTCCCGATGGCCCTGGGTGCGGACGACCCGCTGCTCTTCGGGTCCCGGCTCGCGGCCCAGTACGAGATCGCCCGCCGGCACCACGCCTTCACGGACGCGGAGCTCGCGGAGCTGGCCCGCCAGTCGGTGCGCGGCAGCGCCGCGCCCTCCGACGTGCAGGACAAGCTGCTGGCCGGGATCGACCACTGGATCGCCTCGTAGGGCGGCCGTGTAGAGGAGCGGCGGTAGGGGGGACGGCGCGCGTCAGCGCGTGAGCCGCAGGTCGCCCTCGTGACAGTCGGCCCGTACCCGCGCGCCGTCCGGGAAGCCGATCTCCAGGTGGGTGCGCCCCTGCGCGGGCAGCGCGAACTCGGCGACCGACTCCACGGTCTCGCCGAGGTGGCGCAGGAAGGGGTGGTCTCCGAGGTCCTCGCCGACCTCGATGCGGCCCCACTCCCCCATGTCGTAGGGCTCGTGCGGCGCCTCGGATTCCACCATGAGACAGGCGTCGGACCCGGTGGTGATCCGGGTGGACTCCCCGTCGCTGTCGAGGAGCCAGACGTCGAGGGGCGCCTCGGAGCGTTCGCCGTCGCTGATGTGCCAGGACGCGACGACCCTTCTGATCGTGCGTCCCACCAGCCGGGTGGGGTCCGTACCGGCCCCGTGCAGGGGACAGAGCATGGGCGGGCCGGGACTCCTCAGATGCTGACGCCGACCGTCACCGGCTCGTTGACCAGGGTGACGCCGAAGGCCGCGTGCACGCCCGCGACGACCTCGCGGGCCAGGGCGAGGAGGTCTTCGGTGGTGGCCTCGCCCCGGTTGGTGAGGGCGAGGGTGTGCTTGGTGGAGATCCGGGCGGGGCCGTCGCCGTAGCCCTTGGTGAAGCCGGCCTTGTCGATCAGCCAGGCCGCGCTGGTCTTCGTACGGCCTTCGCCGGCCGGGTACGCGGGCGGGGCGGTCTCGGGGCCGAGCCGCTCCTGGGCGCGGGCGAGGAAGGCGGCGTACGCCTCGTCGCCGAGGATCGGGTTGTGGAAGAAGGAGCCGGCCGACCAGGTGTCGTGGTCGGCGGGGTCGAGGACCATGCCCTTGCCGGCGCGCAGCCGCAGGACGGTCTCGCGGGCCTGCGCCGCGGGCACCCGGTCGCCGGCCTCGACGCCGAGGGCGCGGGCCGTCTCCGGGTACTTGACCGGTGCGGACAGGCCGCCCGCGTCCTCCAGGGCGAAGCGGACGCGCAGGACGACGTACCGGTCTGGCCGGTGCTTGAAGAGGCTGTCGCGGTACGAGAACGCGCACTCGGCGGCCGAGAGCGTGACCGTCTCCCCGCGCGTGCGGTCGTAGGCGACGACCTCGGTGATCGTGTCGCAGACCTCCTGGCCGTACGCCCCGACGTTCTGGATCGGGGTGGCGCCGGCCGAGCCGGGGATCCCGGCGAGGCATTCGATGCCCGCGAGCCCGGCGTCGACGACGCGGGCGACGGCCTCGCTCCAGTTCTCGCCGGCCGCAAGCTCCAGCCGGGTCCCGTCGAGCGCGAACCCGGTGGTCGAGATCCGCAGGGCGGTGCCGTCGAAGCCCTGGTCTCCGATGACCAGGTTGCTGCCGCCGCCGATGACCAGGAGCGGGGTGCCGCTCTCGTCCGCGGCGCGCACGGTGGCGACGACCTCGGCGTCGGTGGTCGCGGTGACCAGCCGGGCGGCGGGGCCGCCGAGCCGGAAGGTGGTCAGCGGGGCGAGGGGGGCGTCGTGGAGTTCCTGCACGTGGACAAGAGTACGGTCCGCGTCCCCCCCGACCAGGCGGGGCCACGGACCGTACGCGTACGGCAGGGCCGTACGGGGCCTCAACGGCCCCCTGGGCCCACTACGCGAGGGCGACCACCGCGCGCGACATCCCCAGCACCTTCTGTCCGGCGCTCATGGCCGTCAGGTCGACCCGCACCCGGTTGTCGTCCAGCTTCGCCGCGACCTTGGCCGTGACCTCGATCAGCGCGCCCTGCCCGTCGTTCGGAACGACGACCGGCTTCGTGAACCGCACTCCGTACTCGACGACGGCACCCGGGTCGCCGACCCAGTCGGTCACCACGCGGATCGCCTCGGCCATGGTGAACATGCCGTGGGCGATCACGTCGGGCAGTCCGACCTCGGTGGCGAACTTCTCGTTCCAGTGGATCGGGTTGAAGTCGCCCGACGCACCCGCGTACTGCACCAGCGTCGCCCGCGTGACGGGGAAGGACGCCGCCGGCAGCTCGGTGCCGACCTCGACGTCGTCGTACTGGATCTGGGCAGCCATCTCAGGCCTCCTCGGGAGCGGCGGCGGGCTCGGCGGCGGGTTCGGGCGCCCGGGAGACGAGCTTCGTCAGGGCGGTCACCACATGCTCGCCGGACTCGTCGTGGACCTCACCGCGGATGTCGATGACGTCGTTGCCCGCGAGCGACTTGATGGCCTCGATGGTCGAGGTGACCGTCAGCCGGTCACCAGCCCGCACGGGACGGGTGTACGCGAACTTCTGGTCGCCGTGCACGACGCGGCTGTAGTCCAGCCCCAGCTGCGGGTCGTCGATGACCTGGCCGGCCGCCGCGAACGTGATGGCAAACACAAAAGTCGGCGGGGCGATCACGTCCTGGTGACCGAACGCCTTGGCTGCTTCCGGATCCGTGTACACCGGATTGGCGTCACCCACGGCGACCGCGAACTCGCGGATCTTCTCCCGGCCGACCTCGTACGGATCGGTGGGCGGGTAGCTCCGCCCCACGAAGGACTGGTCGAGCGCCATGACTCCCTACCTCCTTGTTGAAACGATCTGTCGAAACGACATAAGGCCGCCCCCCAGATGAAGGGGACGACCTCATGACTGTGCCTGTTGAACGAGACTTCGCTAAGTGCTAGCGGGTCTCGCGGTGCGCGGTGTGCGAGTTGCAACGCGGGCAGTGCTTCTTCATCTCAAGACGGTCCGGGTTGTTACGCCGGTTCTTCTTGGTGATGTAGTTCCGCTCCTTGCACTCCACGCAGGCCAGCGTGATCTTCGGGCGGACGTCGGTGGCAGCCACGTGAGTGCTCCTTGACGGACATTAGGGACGGATGAACGCATAAAAGAGTAGCCGATCGGGAGACCGACCCCGCAATCGGCTACTGTGTGTAGCGGCGACCGGACTTGAACCGGTGACACAGCGATTATGAGCCGCTTGCTCTACCGACTGAGCTACGCCGCTTTGATGAGATCCGCTCCCCACCCGAGGGTGGGGAACCTCTCTCACCAGAGCCCCAATGCGGAATCGAACCGCAGACCTTCTCCTTACCATGGAGACGCTCTACCGACTGAGCTATTGGGGCGAGCGAGGAAGACATTACACGGTCGTCCGCCGATCGCCCAAATCCTTTGCGGGGCCTGGCCTCGGAGCACCACCGCCGCCTTTCTTGATCCACGCGAAACGCGTCTCCGGACCCCCCTCGGGGCACCTTTCACCCCGAAAAGTGTCGGGCATCACATCCGCGATCACCCCAGTCCCACTCTGAGTCACCACAAAATCCCGCCGACCCCCTCAGCGAACCCCGCACCCCCGAGTCCACCTCCCAACCCCTCCCCAGCCGTCCCCCACTGCGCCCCGAAGCAGCACCGGTGCGGGGGCCGGTCGCGGGGTCCGCGGCCGGGGCTCAGGCCGCAGGCCCGGCCCGGGCCCCACGAACGACACGAGCCCGCGGCGCCGAGACGCCGAGGCGCCGAGGCGCCGGCGAGCAGGCCCGCGGACGGGCGCCGAGGGCGGCCCCAGGCACGAGACCGGTGGACGGCACGGGGCCGGGGCCGGGGGCAGGGCCGGGGCCGGGCCAGGAGCAGGGCCGGGCAGGGCAGGGCCGGGCCAGGGGCAGGGCCGGGCCGGGCCGGGAGCCAGCAGACGAGCACGGAGCGAGGCCCGCGGACAGGCGCGGGGGGGCGAGTAGGGGCACGGGGGCGGGCGCGGGCCCTCTGGAGGGCAGGTAGGCGGGGGCCCCGCCCACGGGCACGGGGCAGAGCCCGTGGACGAGCGTGGAGGCACGGCCGGGCAGGGATCCGCAGCCCGCGCGGGACGGCGCCCGGCTCGGGCCCTCAGCGCATACGGCGGCTCCGGGCTCCGGTCCACTCCATTGAACGCGCGCGGAGCAGGGCCGCAGCCAGGCCGGGGGCGGGGACAGGCGCCAGGTCCGCTTCAGACCCGCACGGAAGGCCGCGCAGTCCGCCGGGAGGCGGGCCCGGGCTCGGCTCCGGGCTTGCGCCCCGGGTCCGGCCCCCCGAGGGCTCGTGGTCACGATCCCCCCAGACACACCCGCGCGGAGCAGGGGCCCGGCCAGACCCGGGGCGGGACGAGTGCGGGTTCCGCTTCAGAGCGGCGCGGGAGCCGGCCCCGGAGCCCGCACGGGGAGCGGGCTGCGGGAGCGGGCTGCGGGAGCGGCCTCCGGGCTCGGGCTCCGGGCTCCGGGCTCGGGCTCAGGGCTCGGCTGCGGGGTTGGAGTCCGGGTTGGGCGCCGGGTTGGGCCCGACCCGGGGCCACAAGGCACCCTCCCGGTCGCGATCCACCCAGACGCACCGGTACGACTATTGCCCTCTTCCTCGAAGCGGGCACCCCTGGCCCCTAGGCTCTGAGCACGCTGCGTGATCTTGGGCCGCGGGCCGCGGCCACGGCCCCAGGAACCGCCCGAGCCCCCGCAGGAGCGCGATGTCCGACAGCCAGCCGCAGCAGCCGTCCCACTCCCCGCGCAACCGCCCCGGCAGCGGCCAGGGGCAGGGGCAGGGGCACGGCCCCGAGGGAACCCAGGGAGGCCCGGGGCCAGCGGCCCCCGAGTCCAGCACCCTGCTCCTCTCCGGCGCCCGCCTCACCGACGGCCGTACCGTCGACGTCCGGCTCGGCGGCGGCCGGATCCAGGCCGTCGGCACGGCCGGCAGCCTGCCCGCCGCATCGGGCGCCCGCGTCGACCTCACCGGCTACCTGCTGCTCCCGGCGCCGGCCGAGCCCCACTCCCACGGGGACACCGCCCTGACCGCGGACAGCGAGGGCCCGGTCTCCTACTCCCCCGACGAGGTGCAGCGCCGCGCCACCGAGGCGGCCCTGCTCCAGCTCGGGCACGGCGCCACCGCCGTCCGGTCCCACGTGCGCATCGGCGACGTACACGGTCTCGGTCCCCTGGAGGCCGTGCTCCAGGCCCGCCGCTCCCTGCGCGGGCTCACCGACCTCACCGCCGTCGCCGTTCCCCGCCTGCTCACCGGGGTGGCCGGGGCCGACGGGCTCGCCATGCTGCGGGACGCCGTCAAGATGGGCGCCTCGGTGATCGGCGGCTGCCCCGACCTCGACCCCGACCCCACCGGGTTCCTCGAAGCCGTACTGGAACTCGCCTCCGAGCACGGCTGCCCCGTCGACCTGCACACCGACGGCGACGACCCCGCCCGCCTGTCCCGGCTCGCGGCCATGGCCGGCGGGCTGCGGCCCGGGGTCTCCATCGGGCCCTGCGGCGGCCTGTCCCGGCTCCCGCTCGACGTGGCGACCCGGGCGGCCGACCAGCTGGCGGCCGCCGGCGTACGGGTGACCTGCCTCCCCCAGGGCGATTGCGCGGCCCTGGAACGGCGGGGCCTGCGCACCGCCCCCGTACGGCTGCTGCGTGCCGCAGGGGTCCGTGTGGCGGCCGGCAGCGGGGCCCTGCGCGACGCGGGCAATCCGGTCGGGCGGGGGGACCCCCTCGAAGCCGCGTACCTCTTGGCCTCCCAGGGCGGGCTGCGCGCCACCGAGGCCTACCACTCGGTCGCCGGCGCCGCCCGCGAGGCGATGGGCCTGCCCGAGGTCCGGGTGGAGGCCGGCTTCCCGGCGGAGCTGCTCGCCGTGCGCGGAGACCGGATCGCGAGCGTGCTGTCCCTCGCGTACAGCCGGATCGTGATCCACCGCGGGCGGGTGGTAGCCCGGACGAGTGCCGTACGGGAGTACTGCGACTCCGCCGTCGCGGTGGCCCTGGACCTGCCCCGGCAGGGCCGTATGGAGCCCGGTCCCTGAGGGTTCACCGCATGTTCCCGGGCGCGCGCGCCCGGCTCGTCGTACGGTCGTGGCATGCGCATCGTCATCGCGGGTGGACACGGTCAGATCGCGCTGCGGCTGGAGCGCCTGCTCGCCGCGCGCGGGTACGAGGTCGCGGGCATCATCCGCGATCCGGCACAGGGCGACGACCTCAGGGAGGCGGGCGCCGAACCGGTGCTGTGCGACCTGGAATCGGCGTCGGTCGAGCACGTGGCGGGCATCCTGCAGGGCGCGGACGCCGCGGTGTTCGCGGCGGGCGCGGGTCCCGGCAGCGGGGCCGGGCGCAAGGACACCGTGGACCGGGGCGCGGCGGTGCTGTTCGCGGACGCCGCCGAACGGGCCCGCGTACGCCGTTTCCTGATGGTCTCTTCCATGGGCGCGGACACCCGCCGTGAGGGCGACGAGGTCTTCGACGCCTACCTCCGCGCCAAGGGCGAGGCCGACGAGCACGTCCGCACCCGTCTGGGCCTGGAGTGGACGATCCTGCGCCCGGGCTCGCTGATCGACGACGCGGGTACCGGCCTGGTCCGCCTGGAGGCGCAGACGGGCCGCGGGCCGGTCTCCCGCGACGACGTGGCGGCGGTGCTCGCCGAGCTGATCGAGATGCCCGCGACGGCGGGCCTGACCCTGGAGCTGATCGCCGGCTCGACCCCCGTCCCGGTGGCGGTCAAGGACGTGGCGGGCAACTAGCCCGGCCGGTCGGAAGCCCGGCCTGTCGGAACTGGCGGTCGGGGCCCAGTCGGCCGGTACCCGTCGGCCGGTCACCAATCAGCCGGGCACCAGTCGGCCGGTCAGAAATCGGCGGTCAACCGGTCGTCGGACCGCCCGACCGAATCCTGCTGGAACCGCCTCTCGTACGCCTCCCGGATCCGCTCGATGCGCGCGCCACGCTCTCCCGCCTCCTTTTCCGGGTACAGCAGCACCACCTCGTACGAGGTCTCACGGATGACCTTCCCGTCCCGCTGCCACTGGCCGCGCCCGTCCTGGAGGGTCAGCCCCTCGGGGAAGGCCGGGGTGATCTCCCGGTCGAGGAACCCCATGAACTCCCGCTCCCCGACCGGCGGACGGCCGTCCGGCCGTTCCGTGCCGAAGTAGAGCCGGGTCTCCTGGTAGGGATGCCCCACATCACTGTTCAGCGCTGCTCCGACCAGAGCCGGGATCCCCGCTCCGAGCAGGGTGAGGAGCACCCCGCCGCCGACCTTTCCACGCATGTCAGAAGTCCATTTCACGCCGGATGAACGACCGGGGCCCCGCATCGGTACGCCCGATCCGTCCGATCCGTCCGATGGGCTCACCCCGCGCCCGCGGCCGCGCCGTCCGGCCCCTCACGCCGTCTCCAGCCTGCGGCGCCACCACGGATCCCGCGGAGGGGCGTACGGATCGTTGAGCGTCCGGGCGAGGAACCGCGCGTCGAGCGGGGCGAGCACGGCCCGCAACTCCCGCGCGGCGCGGCGGGGCAGGGACTGGCAGAAGACCTCCAGGGCCTCCCGGTGGTCGACGCCCCAGACGGGTTGGCAGCAGGGGTAGTCCTCGTACCAACTCGGATAGATGATCCACGAAGGTCCGCGTCCGTACACCGTCGCGCGCCAGGCGGACAGCGCGCGATAGGCCGCTCCCGGCTCGTACCGGTGGCGTTCGACGAGGGCGATCTCCGCAAGGGTCCGGGAGGAGACGCCCGGAACGACGGCTCGGTCGCCCTCTCGGGACGTCCGGCGTGGCAGGTCCGTCCGGACCTGCGAGGGCGCCTTACGCGCCATGGCCCTTTCGGCCGCTGATGCTGATCATGTGGACAGCATGCGTCCCGGACGGCTTCGCCGCCCAGCGGTTTTCCGCGGGGTGCGGGGGTGCCTGATGTACGAGAAAACCCCCGCCCATTGCGTTTCTGCAATGAGCGAGGGTTTCACTCGCGTGGCGGCGCCAGGGTTCGAACCTGGGTAGGCTGAGCCGGCAGATTTACAGTCTGCTCCCTTTGGCCACTCGGGCACACCGCCATGATCGCTGCCGTCTTTCCGCCTTGCGGCGGCGCTCCGTGGCAACGACGTAAACGATACCCGATGACCGGGGGTGCTTCGCCACCGGATTGATCAGCACCGCACGTGGGCGCGGTGGCTAGGCTTTGCGGAGCGGTCCGGGGATGTCCGGCCGTGCCCTTCGGGGCCGTCACTATCGACTTCAAGGAGCCACAGCACATGGCCGACTCCAGTTTCGACATCGTCTCGAAGGTCGAGCGGCAGGAGGTCGACAACGCCCTCAACCAGTCCGCCAAGGAGCTCTCGCAGCGCTACGACTTCAAGGGCACCGGCGCCACGATCGCCTGGTCCGGCGAGAAGATCCTGATGGAGGCGAACTCCGAGGAGCGCGTCAAGGCCGTCCTGGACGTCTTCGAGACCAAGCTGGTCAAGCGCGGGATCTCCCTCAAGGCGCTCGACGCCGGTGAGCCGCAGCTGTCCGGCAAGGAGTACAAGATCTTCGCCACGATCGAAGAGGGCATCTCCCAGGAGAACGCCAAGAAGGTCGCGAAGATCATCCGCGACGAGGGCCCCAAGGGCGTCAAGGCCCAGGTCCAGGGTGAGGAGCTGCGCGTCAGCTCCAAGAGCCGCGACGACCTCCAGGAAGTCCAGGCCCTCCTCAAGGGCAAGGACCTGGACTTCGCGATCCAGTACGTGAACTACCGCTGATCACCGGCTTCGGCCTCGGTTCAGCCCGCACGCCGGCCCGGCGGTCCTTCGAGGACCGCCGGGCCGCGGCCGTTGCGGCCGTTGCGCGTTGCGGCCGTTGCGGCCGTTGCGGCCGTTGCGGCGGTTGCGGCCGTTGCGGCCGTTGCGGCCGTTGCGGCGGTTGCGGCCGTTGCGGCCGTTGCGGCCGTTGCGGCCGTTGCGGCGGTTGCGGCGGTTGCGCCGCGGGCCGTGTCGTGGGACCGGCGCTCGGGTGGGTGTGTGCCGGGCGTGAACGGCGTACGCGCCCGTGGCCCCCTCCGTGTGCACTTGGGCGGCGGGGAGTGCGCCCACCAGGGTGAGGGGTGTCCGTCACCGCCTCGACAGGGGGTTCCCGCATGCCTGGGGCCGGCACGTTACGTGAAGACTTCGGGGCGTCCGTGGTGGTCGCCCTGGTCGCGCTACCGCTCTGCGTCGGGGTGGCCGTCGCCTCCGGGGTGCCGGCCGAGCTGGGGATCCTCACCGGGGTGGTGGGCGGGCTGGTCACCGGCTGGTTCCGGGGCAGTTCCCTCCAGGTGAGCGGCCCGGCCGCCGGGCTCACGGTGCTCGTCTACGAGGCCGTGCGGACGTACGGGCTGCCCGCACTCGGCGTACTCGTCCTGGCCGCCGGCCTGGTGCAGCTGGGCATGGGCGTGCTGCGGCTCGGGCGGTGGTTCCGGGCGATCTCCGTGGCCGTCGTGCACGGGATGCTGGCCGGCATCGGGCTCGTGCTGATCGCCGGTCAGCTGTACGCCCTGGCCGATGTGCAGGCACCGGCGCGGACCCTGGAGAAGCTGGCCGGGGCGCTGGAACTCGGCGGGCGCGCCGACTGGACCGCCGTGGCACTCGGGGCCGGAACCGTCGCGGTCCTGGTGGCCTGGCGGCGGATGCCCGACCGGCTGCGGCTCGTGCCGGGGGCGCTCGTCGGGGTCGCGGCCGCGACCGCCGCGGCCGTGCTGCTGCGGCTGCCCGTGGAGCGGGTCCGGGTCACGGGCGTCCTGGCGGCCGTGACGCCGCCCGGCTGGGACGACTTCGGAGTGCTGGCCTCCGTGGGGGCCGTCGGGACCGTGGTCGCGCTCGCGCTGATCGCCTCCGCCGAGACGCTGTTCAGCGCGGCCGCCGTGGACCGCATGCACGACGGGGACCGGACCGACTACGACCGCGAACTGGTCGCCCAGGGCGTCGGGAACACCCTCTGCGGACTGCTCGGAGCACTGCCGATGACCGCCGTCATCGTCCGCAGCGCCGCCAACGTCGAGGCCGGCGCCCGCACTCGGGCCTCCCGCATCCTCCACGGCGGCTGGCTCCTGCTGTTCGCGGTGGCCGTCCCCGGGCTGCTGGAGTCCGTCCCGCTCGCCGCGCTGGCCGGGGTGCTGCTGCACGCCGGCTGGAAGCTGCTGCCGGTGCGGGCGGTGGCCGCCCTGTGGCGGTCGCACCGGGGCGAGGCGGTCGTCCTGGTGGCGACGGCTTCGGCGATCGTGGCCACGAACCTCTTCGAGGGGGTGCTGGTCGGGCTGGGACTCGCCGTCGCCAAGGCGGCCTGGGAGACCTCCCACGTCCACATCGAGCCGGTGTGGGAGGGCGGGGAACTGCGCGTGCGGATCCTGGGCAACGCCAGCTTCCTGCGGCTGCCCAAACTGCTCGACGAGCTGGACGCGCTGCCCCGCGGCGGCCCCGTCCGCCTCGACCTGAGCGGGCTGCGCCACCTCGACCACGCCTGCCTGACCGCCCTGGACGGCTGGGAGCAGAAGCGCACGCCGGTCCCCGGCAGGGAAGGCGTCACCTAGCCCGGATACCCTCCGCCCGTGAACGCCGTGAGCAATGAGATGAAGCGAACCCTGGGCGTCTTCGACGCGGTCGTCGTCGGGCTCGGCGCGATGATCGGCGCCGGGATCTTCGCCGCGCTGGCCCCGGCGGCTCGCGCGGCCGGCGGGGCGCTCCTCGCGGCGCTCGCGCTCGCGGCCCTGGTGGCGTACTGCAACGCGCACTCCTCGGCGCGGCTGGCCGCCCGCTATCCCTCCTCGGGCGGCACCTACGTGTACGGGCGCGAACGGCTCGGGCCCTTCTGGGGCTATCTGGCCGGCTGGGGCTTCGTCGTCGGCAAGACGGCCTCCTGCGCGGCGATGGCCCTTACGGTCGGTGCCTACGCGTGGCCCGGGCAGCAGCACGCCGTGGCCGTGGCGGCGGTGGTGGCGCTGACCGCCGCGAGCTACGGCGGGGTGCAGAAGTCAGCCCGGATCGCCCGGGTGATCGTGGCGGTGGTGCTGGCCGTCCTGGCCGGGGTCGTCGTGGCCTGCCTGTCCTCCGGCGCGGCGGACGCCGGCCGTCTCGGCGGCTCGGACTGGGCGGCAGCCGGGCTGCTCCAGGGTGCCGGGCTGCTGTTCTTCGCTTTCGCGGGGTACGCCCGGATCACCACGCTGGGCGAGGAGGTGCGTGATCCGGAGCGCACGATCCCGCGGGCGGTTCCCCTCGCCCTGGGGATCGCACTGCTCGTCTACGCCGCGGTCTCGGTGGCGGCGCTGTCGGTGCTCGGGGCCGACGGTCTGGGCCGGTCGGCGGCTCCGCTGGCCGACGCCGTGCGCGCGGCCGGGTGGCCCGGGCTGACTCCCGTCGTCCGGGTGGGCGCGGCCCTGGCTGCGCTGGGCTCGCTGCTGGCGCTCGTACTCGGGGTGTCGCGGACCACCCTGGCGATGGCGCGGGACGGCCATCTCCCTCGCGCGCTGGCCGCCGTACATCCCCGGCATCAGGTGCCGCACCACGCCGAGCTCGCGGTGGGCGCGGTGGTGGCGGTGCTCGCGGCCACCACCGATCTGCGGGGCGCGATCGGCTTCTCCTCCTTCGGCGTGCTCGTCTATTACGCGATCGCGAACGCCTCCGCGTGGACTCTCGATTCAGGTGTCAAGGACCGGGCCGTGGCAGCGGTCGGGCTGTCCGGCTGCGTGGTGCTGGCCTGCGCGCTGCCCGCCGCGTCGGCGGTCACGGGGGCCTCCGTACTGGCCCTGGGCGCGCTGGCCTACGGCGTGCGCCGACGGCTCACACCCGGGCTCTGAAGCCAGCCCAGGGGATCAGCTCCAGGTCCCACTCCTCCCCCGCGCCCGATTCCTCGCTGAACCAGGCGCTGCCGTCAAGCCAGCCGCGCAGCCAGTCGGCGAGTGTGGGCGATTCGAGGAACCAGGCGAGGTCGGGATCGCCCGAGTTCGGTTCGAACAGCAGGACTTGGGCGGTTGCCGAGCGGCAGTCCACACAGGCGCGCAGGGCGCAGCCGAAGTCGGCTATGGGCAGGACGCCCTCGGGCCAGCGCCAGGCCGACGCGCGCATCGCGGCGTATTCGGCGACGGCGCGCTCCAGGGGCAGCAGGCCGTACTCGGGGCCGAAGCCGCCGTCCGCGACGCGGGTGTGGAGGGCCGCGAGGAGGGGCGGCAGGGCGAAGCCCAGGGCGGTCTCGGCCCGGTGCAGTTCCTCGGTGGCCAGGGGTGCCGGAAAGGGCGCGGTCGAGGTGCCGGTGGCCCCGTACCGCCCCTGGTGGGCGCTGCGCGCGCGGCCGGCAACTTGCTTCAGCAACTGCTCGGTGTCATCCATGCACACAGAGTGACACCCCCCACTGACAATCGCCCTGACCTGGGATTTCGACCTCCGGTGGGGTGGAGGTGTGGTCAGTCCGCTCGCCGTTCCGTGGTGCGCGCCGTGTTCCGCGCCGAGGCGTGCGAGTCGTAGCCGACGAAGAAGGTGGGGCGGCGCTGTACCGCCGTGTAGATGCGGCCGATGTACTCGCCCAGCAGGCCGACGCAGATCAGCTGCACGCCGCCGAGGAACAGCATCACGATGAACAGCGAGGTCCAGCCGGGAACGGTCTTGCCCTCCAGGTAGATCGCCAGGGTGGCGCCCACCATCAGCAGGCAGCCGAAGAAGCTGGCCACGCCCAGCCAGGTCGCCAGGCGCAGCGGAGCGGCGGAGAAGTTGATGACGCTGTCGACCCCGAGCCGGAGCATCTTGCTCAGCGGGTACTTGGTCTCGCCCGCGACCCGCTCCTCGCGCTGGTAGGTGACCTGGCCGCTGGGGAAGCCGAGCCACGGCACCAGCAGGCGGTACACCTGGTGCTGGTCGGGCATGGCCTTGACCGCGTCGACCGCCGCACGGCTCAGCAGCCGGAAGTCGCCCGCCTGCGCGGGCACCTGCTTGCCGACCAGGCGGCGCACCAGCCAGTAGTACGCGCCGGCCGTGTGCCGCTTGAACCCGGTGTCGGTGCTGCGGTCGGCCCGGACCCCGTAGACGATGTCGAGGCCGTCCGCGCGGGCCAGGTCGAGCATCTCCGGGATCTTCTCCGGCGGGTCTTGCAGGTCCGCGTCGATGCTGGCGACGTACGCGCCCGAGGCGCTGTGCAGGCCCGCGGTGAGGGCGGCCTGGTGGCCGGAGTTCCCGCGCAGCCGGACGATCCGCAGCTCGGGCCATTTGGCCTGGAACTCGGTGAGCAGCTCCGCGGTGCGGTCCTTGCTGCCGTCGTCGACGGCGACGACCTCGTAGCGGACGGCCATGGCGTCGAGTGCCGGGCGCAGCCTGCCGACCAGGGCCGGCAGCGCGTCCTCCTCGTTGTACATCGGCACGACCACCGAAAGGGTCGTGGGGAGCTCGGAGGGCTCGGAGAACTCGGAAGGCTCAGAGGGCTCAGAGGGCTCAGTCGACATCGGTTCTTCCCTGCCCGTCGTGCGTGCCGCTCGTCCGCGTCACTCGTCCGCAACCCGGAACTTTAATACGAGTGGATGAACCGGATCCGGGCTCGGCGCGGGTCAGCGCGAGGCGAACGGAGCGTCCGTGGGGACGATCTCGCGGCCCAGCGGGAGCAGGGAGAGCGGGACCATCTTGAAGTTGGCGATGCCGAACGGGATGCCGATGATCGTGATGCACAGGGCGATACCGGTGACGATGTGGCCGAGGGCCAGCCACCAGCCGGCCAGGACCAGCCACAGGACGTTGCCGACGCAGGACGCGGCGCCCGCGTCACGCCGCTCCACGGCGGTGTACCCGAAGGGCCACAGGGCGTACACCGCGATGCGGAACGAGGCTATGCCGAAGGGGATTCCGATGATGGTGATGCAGAGGATCACGCCCGCCAGGCAGTAGCCCAGGAAGAGCCAGACTCCGCTGAGGACGAGCCAAATGAGATTCAGAATGGTCTTCACTGACTGCGGCCTGCCATCTGTTCGAGCCGGGCGATGCGCTCGGCCATCGGAGGGTGCGTAGAAAACATTTTGGACAATCCTTCGCCGGGACGGAAGGGATTGGCGATCATCATGTGGCTCGCCGTCTCCAGTCGCGGCTCGGCCGGCAGCGGGAGCTGCTTGGTGCCGGCGTCCAGCTTGCGCAGGGCGCTGGCGAGGGCGAGCGGGTCCCCCGTGAGCTGGGCCCCGGAGGCGTCCGCCTCGTACTCGCGCGAGCGGCTGATGGCGAGCTGGATCACGGAGGCCGCCAGCGGGCCGAGGATCATGATCAGCAGCATGCCGAAGAGCCCCGGGCCCTCGTCGTCGTTGGAGCGGCCGATGGGGATCAGCCAGGCGAAGTTGACCAGGAACATGATCACGGAGGCGAGGGCGCCCGCGACCGACGAGATGAGGATGTCGCGGTTGTAGACGTGGCTGAGCTCGTGGCCGATGACCCCGCGCAGCTCGCGCTCGTCGAGTATGCGCAGGATGCCCTCGGTGCAGCAGACCGCGGCGTTGCGCGGGTTGCGGCCGGTGGCGAAGGCGTTGGGGGCCTCGGTCGGGGAGATGTAGAGCCGGGGCATGGGCTGGCGCGCGGACGTGGAGAGCTCGCGCACCATGCGGTAGAGCTCGGGCGCCTCGAACTCGCTGACGGGGCGGGCCCGCATCGCGCGTAGAGCCAGCTTGTCGCTGTTCCAGTACGCGTACGCGTTGGTGCCGAGGGCGACGAGGACGGCGACGATCAGGCCGCCCCGGCCGAAGAAGCTTCCGATGAGGATGATGAGGGCCGACAGACCGCCGAGGAGTACGGCGGTCTTCAACCCGTTGTGCCGGCGGTGCACGGTGCGCCCTCCAAGTGGTGCGGCAGGGGGACCCGTCCAGGATCTGCGGATCGGAGGGCCTACGGTCCAGTGGACCCTTCCTTCCTGGTCAACGCGAGGTGAGGGCGGCAGGTTCCCCGGGCACACCGGTCCCCGCCGCCCCGGTGGACCGGGGGGCGGGGCCGTGGCGGGCGTGGCGAGGGTTAGGCCGTACGGGTTACGGGCGCGGGCCCGGGCACGGCTCTGCCGGGGCCCCGGCGCGGCTCCGGCGCGGCTCTACAGCGGGAAGAGGCTGCCGGTGGCGAAGCGCAGCACGAGCTGCGGGGCACCCGAGAGGACCAGGGCGGTGGCGGCGGTGAGCACGATGGCCGCCGTGACCGGCCAAGGGGTCCCGGTACGGGGCTGCGCGCCCTCCCGCGCGCCCTCCCGCGCCGCGTCCCCGTCGGGGGCGCGGAAGAGCAGGGCGGTCCAGCGCAGGTAGTAGTACAGCGCGATGACGACGTTGACGGCCATGACCACGGCGAGCCAGCCCAGCCCCGCGTCGACCGCCGAGCGGAAGACGGTGACCTTCGCGAAGAGCCCGATGATGCCAGGCGGCAGACCGGCCAGGCAGAGCAGGAAGAAGGCCATCGCGAGGGCCGCGAGCGGGCTCTCGGCGTACAGGCCCCGGTAGTCGGAGAGCCGGTGCAGGGGCTTCGTACGGGCCACCAGGGCGGCCACGGCGAAGGCGCCGAGGTTCACGGCGGCGTACATGAGGGCGTAGGCGACGGTGGAGCCGATCTGGTCGCGGCCGGCGTAGGCGGCGGCCGCGATCGGGACCAGCAGGTAGCCGGCCTGGCCCACCGAGGACCAGGCGAGCAGCCGTACGGCCCCTCCCGGCCGGTCGGCGGACTGGCGCAGGGCCGCCGCGTTGCCGAGGGTCATGGTGAGCGCGGCGAGGACGGCCAGGGCCGGGCCCCAGACGTCCGAGTACGCGGGGAAGGCGATCACGGTGACGAGGATGAGGCCGGTGAAGCCGACGGCCTTGCCGATGACCGACAGGTATCCGGCGACGGGCAGCGGGGCGCCGACGTAGGTGTCCGGGACCCAGAAGTGGAAGGGGACGGCGGCCGTCTTGAAGGCGAAGCCGACCAGGGTGAGCGCCACGCCGGCCATGGCGAGGGTGTCGAGCTGTCCGGGGACGCTCCCGAGCCGGTCGGCGACCTGGGTGAGGTGCAGGGAGCCGGTGGCGGCGTAGACGAAGCTGATGCCCATCAGGGACACGGCGGTGGCGGTGACCGAGGACAGGAAGAACTTGAGGGCGGCCTCGGAGGAGAGCCGGTCGCCGCGCCGCATGCCGACGAGGGCGAAGGCGGGCAGCGAGGCGACTTCGAGGGCCACGATCAGGGTGGCGAGGTCGCGGGAGGCGGGCAGCAGGGCCGCGCCGGCGGCGGAGGAGAGCAGCAGGAACCAGTACTCGCCGGCCGGCATGCGGGCCTCGCGGACGGCGGTGACCGACAGCAGGGCGGTGACCAGGGCGCCGCCCAGGACGAGGAACTGGACGACCAGCGCGAAGTGGTCGGCGGCGTAGCTGCACGCGCCGGGGTCGGCCGTACCGGGTCCGGTGAGGCAGAAGGTGCTGCGGTCGCCGGCGCGCAGCGGCAGCAGGGTCGCGGTCGCGGCGGCCAGTCCGGCCACGGAGATCCAGCCGAGCAGCGGCTTGCGGTGCTCCGGCAGGAAGAGGTCGGCGACCAGCACGAGGAGGCCGACGACGGCGGTGATGACGACCGGGGCGATGGCGAGCCAGTCGACGGACTGGACCAGGCTGGGGGCGTCGGCCGCGGCGATGGCGGTGCCCGCGATGGGGCGAAGGACCGTCATGAGTTCCCTCCCGCGAGGAGCTTCTGGACGGCCGGGTCGGTGAGGCCGAGGAGGACCGCGGGCCACAGGCCGGCGAGGAGGGTGAGGGCGACGAGCGGGGTCCAGGCGGCGTACTCGTAGCGCTGGATGTCCGCGAGGACCACGGGGGCGGCGGCGCTTTCGCGCGCGGCCTTCGGGTCGCCCATGCACACCCGCCGTACGACGATCAGAAGATAGGCGGCGGTGAGCAGGGTGCCGAACGCGCCGATGGACATGTACGTGAGGAACGCGGGCCGCGACAGGCCCTCGGCGGGGTCGAACGCGCCGAAGAGGGCCAGCATCTCGCCCCAGAAGCCGGCCAGGCCGGGGAGGCCGAGCGAGGCGATGGCGGCGAAGGCGAGGAGGGCGCCGAAGCGGGGGGCGCGGCCGTAGAGGGCCGCTCCGGTGGCTCCGGCGAGGGTGTCGAGATCGGCCGTGTTGTAACGGTCTTTGAGCGCGCCGACAAGAAAGAAGAGAAGGCCGGTGATTAGACCGTGCGCGACGTTAGCGAAAAGCGCACCGTTGACGCCGGTGGGGGTCATGGACGCGATGCCGAGGAGGACGAAGCCCATGTGGCCGACGGAGGAGTACGCGATGAGTCGCTTGAGGTCGCCCTTGTTGCCCTTGCGGGCGAGGGCGAGGCAGGCCAGGGACCCGTAGACGATGCCGACGGCGGCGAAGGCGCCCAGGTACGGGGCGAAGGTGACCATGCCGTCGGGGGTGGCCGGCAGCAGGATCCGGACGAACCCGTAGGTGCCCATCTTCAGCAGGACGCCCGCGAGGAGGACGGAGCCGACGGTGGGGGCGGCGGTGTGGGCGTCGGGCAGCCAGCTGTGCAGCGGCCACATCGGGGTCTTCACGGCGAGGCCGATCCCGATGGCGAGAACGGCCAGGACCTGGGTGGTGTGGGACAGCTCGCGGCCGTTGTCGGAGGCGAGTGCCACCATGTCGAAGGTGCCGCTGTTCAGCCCGATCAGCAGCAGGCCGAGCAGCATGACCACGGAGCCGAGGAGGGTGTAGAGGATGAACTTCCAGGCGGCTGCCTGCCGCTGAGCACCGCCCCAGCGGGCGATGAGGAAGTACATCGGGATGAGGACCATCTCGAAGGCGAGGAAGAACAGCAGCAGGTCGAGGACGGCGAAGGTGGCGAGGGTGCCGGACTCCAGGACCAGGAGCAGGGCGACGAAGGCCTTCGCGGAGGGGCCCGCGGGGAGCTTGAAGTAGCTGTAGAGCGCGCAGAGGAAGAACAGCAGCGCGGTCATCAGGAGGAGGGGGAGCGAGATGCCGTCGATGCCGAGGTGGATCCGGACGTTCAGGGCCTGGATCCAACTGATGTCCGTCGTCGCCTGGAAGCGGGACGGGGCGTCGTGGTCGAAGCCCGCGGCGAGGACGATCGCCGCGGCGAGGATGGCACCGGTCACGGTCACGCCGTGGCGCAGCACGGCCTGTTCGGGGCTCTTGCCCTTCAGTCCGGGCGGGGCCGGCAGGAGGGCGGCGAGCGCGCCGAGGAGGGGTGCGGCCACGATGAACGCCAGAAGGAACTGCATCACGGACGGGCTGATATCAATCACGGCTGACTCACGGCTCACGATCCGGCGTTGACGTTGGCGAGGACGGCTGTGGCGATCGCCAGGACCACGGCGCCGGCGAGCAGGGCGCTCAGGTAGCTCTGCACGTTGCCGGTCTGGGCGCGGCGTACGAGGCTGCCGAGCAGCCGGGGGCCGAGGCCCGCGCCACGGACGTACGAGTCCACCACCTCGCGGTCGAGGAAGTGTACGAGGGCTGCGGCGGATCGGACGGGGCGGACGAACAGGCGGTCGTAGACGGCGTCGAGGTGGAAGCCGACGGCGGCGTGCCGGTACAGCGGGCCGAGCAGCGCGCGGCCGGGGTCGGCTGCGGGGGCCGCCGAGACGACGGGGTGGTCGTGGGTGACCTGGCCGACTTCGGGACTCTCCGCGGCGGACTCGGCGGCGACGACGGCCGCGGGTACGGCGGCCGACGCGGTGGAGGGCGCCGCGGCGGTGGAGGGCGCCGCGGCGGTGGCGGGTGCTCCGGCGGTGGCGGTGCCGGCTCGGGCCGGGGCTGCCGGGGCGAGGGCCGCCTGGGCCAGGGCGGCCTGGGCCTGGGCGCGCTGCCACAGGGCGTAGGTGAGGACCGCACCGACGACGGCGGCGCCCGTGCCGAGGACCGAGGTCGTCAGCGACGGGGTGAGCTCGCGGCCGTCGAAGAAGTCGGAGAGGGGCCCGGCCAGCAGCCCGAAGCCGACGGACGGGACGGCCAGCAGCCACAGCACGCCGGTCATGGCGATGGGCTCCTTGCCGTGGTCGGGGGCGGCCGCACCCCGGCCGCGGAAGGCCATGAGCCACAGCCGGGTGGCGTAGGCGGCGGTGAGCAGGGCGGTCAGCACGCCGGCGACGAGGATCACCCAGCCGGCCGTGCTCGGGGCGAGCTCCGAGTGGCCGCCGGCGGTGTGCTCGGCGGCGACGAGGACGGCTTCCTTGGAGAAGAAGCCGGCGAAGGGCGGGAAGGCGGCGAGCGCGAGCAGCGCGATCGTCATCGTCCAGAAGGCGTCGGGGATGCGCTTGGCCAGGCCGTCCATGCGGGACATGGCGGCGAGGGAGTTCGTCCCCGCGGCGTGGATGATCACGCCGGCGCCGAGGAAGAGGAGCGCCTTGAAGGCGCCGTGGGACAGGAGGTGGAAGACGGCGGCCGCGCGGTCGCCGACGGCCAGGGCCCCGGTCATGTAGCCGAGCTGGCCGATCGTGGAGTAGGCGAGCACCCGCTTGATGTCGTCCTGGGCCAGGGCGGCGAGGGCGGAGCCGACCATCGTGACGGCCGCCATGACGGCCAGGACCACCAGTGCGGCCCGGGAGGCCGCGAAGACGGGGAGGAGGCGGGCGACGAAGTAGACACCGGCGGCGACCATCGTCGCGGCGTGGATCAGTGCGGAGACCGGGGTGGGGCCCGCCATGGCGTCCGGAAGCCAGGTGTGCAGCGGGAACTGCGCGGACTTGCCCGCGACTCCGGCCAGCAGGAGCAGCGCGATGAGCGTCGGGTGGTCGAGCCCGCCCGCGGCGACGGTGCCCAGGATCTTGGTGATCCGGAAGGACCCGGCGTCGGTGGCGAGCGCGAACAGGCCGATGAGGAAGGGGACGTCGCCGAGCTTGGTGACGAGGAAGGCCTTCAGGGAGGCGGAGCGGGCCGCCTCGGTCTCCCAGTAGTGGCCGACCAGGAAGTACGAGCAGATGCCCATGATCTCCCAGCCGACCAGCAGCACCATCAGGTCGCCGGAGTAGACGACGAGCAGCATGGCGGAGGTGAACAGTGAGACCAGGGCGGCGTAGGACGGGTAGCGCGGGTCCTCGCGCAGGTACGCCGTCGAGTAGATCTGCACGCAGGTGGCGACGAGGCCGACGAGGACGGCCACCATGACGGCGAAGCCGTCCAGGTGGAGCGAGAGCTCGATGGGCACCGAGCCGGTCGGGGTCAGCTCGGTCGCCGTGTCGATCGCCTTGCCGCCGGCCTGGCGGAAGGCGACCAGGACCGCGAGGACGGCGGCGGCCAGTGTCGGCAGGACGGCGAGCGGCTTGACGAAGCCGGGGGCGGTGCGGCCGAGCAGCAGTCCCGCCAGCGCGCCCAGGAAGGGCAGGAGGGGGACCAGTACGGCGAGGGTCGGGGTGCTCACGCGGCGGCTCCGGTCGCAGGGTTCGCGCTGTCCGCGCTGTCCGGGCTGTCGGGGCTGTCGTCCTGCTCGTGGCCCTCGGCGGTGTCGCGCAGTCGGTCGACGTCCGCGGTGCCCCGGTTGCGGTACACCATCAGCACGATCGCGAGGCCGATGCCGATCTCGGCGGCGGCGATGGCGATGGTGAAGAGGGTGAGGGCCTGCCCGGCGTGCAGGCTGTCGCGCAGCCAGACGTCGAAGGCCACCAGGTTGAGGTTGACGGCGTTGAGCATCAGCTCGACGGACATCAGGACCAGGATGGCGTTGCGGCGGGCGAGCACTCCGTACAGGCCCGTGCAGAAGAGGAGCGCCGCCAGCACGGCGGGGTAGGCGAGGTGCATCAGCGCTGCCCCTTCTTGTCGGTGCCGGGCGTCTCGGTCTCGGGGGTGTCCTTGCGGGACAGCACGATGGCGCCGATCAGCGCCGCGAGGAGGAGGACGGAGAGCGCCTCGAACGGCAGCACCCAGTGCCGGAAGAGGATCTCTCCGGAGACCTTGGTCGAGCCCTGTGCGGGACCGTCGAGGTCGATCCAGGTGGTGCGGAAGGCGTCGACGACCACCCAGACGAGCGCGGCGGCCGCGACGACGGCGACGCCGAGCGCGACCGGGCGGTTGCCCGAGTCGGCGTCCGGTGAACGGCCGATGGGGGCCTTGGTGAGCATCAGCCCGAAGAGGAGGAGGACGACCACGGAACCGAGGTAGATCAGGACCTGGACCCAGGCGATGAACTCGGCGGTCAGCAGCAAGTACTCGACGGCGATCCCGCCGAGCGCGACGACCAGCCACAGGGCGGCGTGCACGAGCTGCTTGGTGGTGACCGTGACGGCGGCCGCGCCGAGGGTGGCGAGGCCGACGAGGACGAAGGCGATCTCGACGCCGGTCGGGGAGAGGAAGCCGTTGCCTTGGGCGGCTGCGGTGATCACGCGTCTCCTTCCGGGGCCGGGGTGTCGGGGGTCGCGGCGGCGGCCGCGGCTGCAGCCGCAGTCTCCGCCTTCTCCACGGCCTTGCGGGCGGCCGCGATCTCCTTGGGCTCCTCGGCGGCCGGGTCCAGGGCGGGCGGGGCCGGCACGGTCCACATCCACTCGCGCAGCTTGTCGCGCTCGTGGGTCAGTTCGTGGATGTCGGTCTCGGCGTACTCGAACTCCGGCGACCAGAACAGCGCGTCGAAGGGGCACACCTCGATGCAGATGCCGCAGTACATGCAGAGGGAGAAGTCGATGGCGAAGCGGTCGAGGACGTTGCGGCTGCGCTCACGGCCACCGGGGGCGGCGGCCGGGAGCGTCTCCTTGTGGGAGTCGATGTAGATGCACCAGTCGGGGCACTCGCGCGCGCACAGCATGCAGACCGTGCAGTTCTCCTCGAACAGGCCGATGACCCCGCGCGAGCGCGGCGGGAGTTCGGGCTGCACCTCGGGGTACTGGGCGGTGTGCGAGCGCTTCGTCATCGTGCGCAGCGTGACGGCCAGGCCCTTGGCGAGGCCGGAGCCGGGGATGGGGGGCATTTACTGGATCGCCACCTTCACGATGCCGGTGAGCGCGATCTGGGCGAGCGCGAGCGGGATGAGTACGGTCCAGGCGAGCTTCTGGAGCTGGTCCTCGCGGAGCCGGGGGTAGCTCACGCGGAGCCAGATCACCACGAAGGAGAGCGCGGCGATCTTGAGCAGGGTCCAGACCCAGCCGAAGTCGTCGCCGCCGAAGGGGCCGTGCCAGCCGCCGAGGAAGAGGACGGTGGTGAGGGCGCAGAGGACGACGATGCCGGCGTACTCGGCGAGCAGGAACAGCGCGAAGCGCAGGCCGGTGTACTCGGTGTACGCGCCGAAGATGATCTCGGAGTCGGCGACGGGCATGTCGAAGGGGGGCCGCTGGAGTTCGGCGAGGCCGGCGGTGAAGAAGACGAGCCCGCCGACGATCTGCCAGGGCAGCCACCACCACTCGAAGGCGCCGACGATGCCGGGGAGCGACACGGTTCCGGCGGCCATGGCGACCGAGGCCGCGGTGAGCAGCATGGGCAGCTCGTAGGCGAGGAGCTGGGCGGCGGTGCGGAGGCCTCCGAGCATGGAGAACTTGTTGGCGGAGGCCCAGCCGGCCATGAGGGAGCCGAGGACTCCGATGCCCATGACGGCGAGCACGTAGAAGATGCCGGCGTCGATGACCTGGCCGACCGCGCCCTTGCCCGGGCCGATCGGGATGGCGATGAGGACGAGGAGGTACGGGAGGAGCGCGACGGCGGGGGCGAGCTGGAAGATGCGGCGGTCGGCGTTGGCCGGGACGATGTCTTCCTTCTGCGCGAACTTGACTCCGTCGGCGACGAGCTGGGCCCAGCCGTGGAAGCCGCCGGCGTACATGGGGCCGAGGCGGCCCTGCATGTGGGCCATCACCTTGTGCTCGGTCTGCCCGACGACGAGCGGGAGCACGAGGAAGACGGCGAAGACGACGATCAGCCGCAGGGCGACGTCGAGGACGTCGTTCACGCGGCGCCTCCGGTGGGGTCGTTGGGTGTGCGGGGGTCCGTCTCTTGGACGGACTCGGACTCGGACTCGGACTCGGGCTCCGGCTCGGACTCGGCGGAGCCCGCCGGGCCGTCTGCCGGTGCGGCCGGGGGCGCCGGGGTGGCCGGTTCGGACGGAGCCGCCGGAGTGGCCGGAGCCGCCGGAGTGGCCGGGGCCGCCGGTTCTGCCGGAGCCGCCGGTTCAGCCGGAGGGGTGTCGAAGGCGGGCTTCGGGTTGTGCCAGGGGGCGTCCGCGCTGCCGCGCGCCGGGCGTGCGGGGGCCTGCGGTTCCGCCGTGGGCGCGGCCTCGGCTTCGGCCGGAGCTGCTGCCTGGCTCGCGGAACCGTCCGCGACCGAGCGGGTACGGCGCACCGGGCGTCCCTGGGCCGCCTCGGCCGGGGCCGGCCTCGCTTCGGTCGGCGTCGTCGCAGCTTCGGCCGACGTTGCTGCCGCCGGGGTCGGCGTGGCTGCCGCTTCAGCCGGGGTGGCGTCCGTAGGGGCGGGGGTGGCTTCCGCCGGGGCCGGGGTCGAGCCCGCGGCCGGGGCCTCCGCCTGGCTCGCGGAGCCGTCCGCGACCGAGCGGGAGCGGCGTACCGGACGGGCCGGGGCTGCCTCGGGCGAGGTCGCCAGGGGTTCCGCCGGGTCCTGGGTTGCCCCCGTCGCCGGGGCCTCCGCCTGGCTCGCGGAGCCGTCCGCTACCGAGCGGGTACGGCGTACCGGACGGGCCGGGGCTGCCTC